>NZ_JBXKMX010000063.1:0-13114 GCF_056992975.1 Ectobacillus sp.
TTGTGGAAGAGAGTAGAGTACATCAGAAATGATGGAAGCGCGAGGGTTCTTTGTTATATATCGCAGTGTACGAAGAACATGATATAGTCCACCTGCAAATTGCAGATGCCAAAAACCGGACAACCTGATTTTGCTACGATTTACATTAGCTATATTCCTGAATTAAAAATGGTAGAGAGCAAGTCACTGAAACTATACTTGTTCAGCTTCCGTAATCATGGTGATTTTCATGAAGATTGCATGAATATCATTATGAATGATTTGATTGAGCTCATGAATCCGCGTTATATCGAAGTATGGGGTAAATTTACCCCGCGCGGGGGCATTTCCATTGATCCATATTGTAACTATGGACGGCCTGGTACGAAATATGAAGATATGGCAGACTACCGCCTTATGAATCATGATATGTATCCAGAAAAAATCGATAATCGATAAGCGTACCGAAAAAAGTGGCACAAGTACCTGTGCCACTTTTTTTGTAAGATTAACTTGCAAAGCGAAAATATTTTCGCTAGCCTTATAGATTTTCAACCACGCGATAATTCCGATGATTGACTACTGTTAGAGGCTCTAAATCGAGTTCTCGATAATTTTTCATAATCGTTATGTCTACAATAACGGAGTTTTGATTCACTTTCTGAACGCGGCCTTGCAATCCGTCTTTAAATTCAACAATGTCTCCTGCTTCCGCAATCTTCATAAGCATTCTCCTCATAAACAAGTATTAGTAGATATTTTTTTACAAATATTACCATACTTTTTATCTACTTTCATCTATTTTGAACTAAAAAGTCCATTTTGTAAATGATTTCCTTGCAATTTGTTTGGAAGTTTTTTTGTAAAAGGGAAAAAGAAGGAGAAAATAAATGAAATGGGATAAAATAGAATTAGGATACAAGTGGAATTTCAAAAAAAGAGGATAGATGCATCTACTTTCTTCTGACGTGGTATGATATATATATAGATAGCAAACGATACAGGTTACTGGTAGTTCATGAAAACGGAGTGTGAGTGAGATGAAAATCTCGTTGATTAAGCACGGTCGCAAAGAAATGACATCCGATTTTATGAATGCAAAGCAATTCCGTAAATGGCTTGTACAGTATAATAAGAAGAATATACTGCCTGAGAAGAATATACCAGTTGAAACGGTGGAAGCTATTCGTACGGCTAAAATTGTTCTTTCAAGTACGTCTGCTCAAGCTATTCAGACGGCTACATTGCTAACGGATTCTCTTTCCTTTGTGCAAAATTCTATTTTTGTTGAAACAGATTTGCCCTATGTAATAAAAGTCCCACTATGGGTCAAGCTAAAGCCAAATGGGTGGATTGCAATGAGTCGTACCCTCTGGATGGCTGGTTATTCTGATCATATTGAATCTTATACCCAAGCAACTGAACGCGCTAAACAAGCAGTCGATTTGTTAATTGGATACGCGATTTGTTATGAACACATTGCATTAGTAGGACATGATTATTTTAATGGCATGATTGCTAAGGAATTACGCAAGCGTGGTTGGTCAGGTCCGATGATCGTTTCAAGTGATTATTGGGGCACCGTAACCTATGAATTTCCAAAAGCATTAGAAGGCATGAAACGAGGTTTTGGTTTAACTGCAACGTAAGCATTTCGACGTGCTTACGTTTTTATTTTTAATAATCTTGTCGAAATTTGGAAATCAAGGTAAAATGAATTACGATAGAGGTGAAATACATGGAGGCAACTGTAGCAGAAGATGTATTACAACAGCTTCGAACGGGTGCGATTATGGAATACACCGTACAGAAGGATGATTTTTATTCCTTTCGGGAGGTTCTTGTAAAGCAGCCAGATTTTAAACATTTTCGTGGCATCGCGCAGCATAATGCGATTGTAGTGTACACATATATGGAAAAAGAGAGATCTTAACATTATTTGTTGTTTGGCAGAGGAGGAATACAAGATTGGAAGAGAAGGACATGCGTCTTTCCCGTTGGGACTATATGTGGCAAGACAAAGTAGGACATAAATTTGTTGGAGCTGTATTATATCCAGGCAAAAGAAAACGGGAAGGCCGATACTTATGGGAAATGAAAAAAAAGATAGTAGACGCATACAAAAGTCAGGAATTTGTCTCTATGACGATTTTGCACAATGATTCTTTTTTGGATATAGAGGCACGGATATGGGACGTGGTAGAAGAAAAAAATAGAGTAACTGTTCGTGACGCTTCAGGCACTTATTATTTCATTCAAATGAAAGATGTTCTTCATATTGAAAAGCAGCATGACGAGCATCCTAACGAGTAAAGAGTAAGCAAAGGGACTCTAAGAAATGGAGTCTCTTTGCTTTTGTTTATGTCCCTTTCTTTTTCAACGAATGATTCATCCTTTATTAGATTGAATGTTCGTTTTTCATGTTTTCAGACAAATGCGTTGACAAGATTTTTGAAATAGACTTTATTGACACGTCTTTTAGAATGTTGTTTCATATGATTTGTACATATTTTTTGGTTCGGTTTTTTGTCGAAAAACAATTTTTTTTGCTCTAAACTATTTTATGTATATATCTTGTGTCATTTGATGATTCATACTACAATATATAGGTAAATAGAGATGAGAACGAAATGAAGACATGCATCAGTGAGCTTGTTTTCTATTCTTACTGTTTGTCAGTTATAAAAAACGGATCTGATGTACGATGCCCCCACTTACAAGAAAAGTGGGGTATTACCGCCCGCTTGGACGGTGTACGTCCATTGTATCTGTGAAAGTGGAGGTTTTGCAATGCGAATTGTGTATGATTCTATGACAGGGAATGTAAAGCGCTTCATTCATAAGATCGGAATGCCAGCTATGCAAATTCGCGAAGATTTAGTAATGAATGAAGATTTTGTTCTCGTGACGTATACGACAGGTTTTGGAAATGTTCCTGATCGTGTGATGAAATTTTTACAAAACAATAATTCCTTCTTAAAGGGTGTATCAGCAAGTGGAAATCGAAATTGGGGTGCTAACTATGGAGCAAGTGCAGATAAAATTGCGAATCGCTATCTTGTCCCAGTTGTATCTAAATTTGAATTGTCCGGTACGACTCGAGATGTAGAATACTTTAAGGAAAGGGTGCGGGAGATTGCGGCACATTGAATTAAATAACGAAATTACAAAGATGAAGGATGGTTTCTATCAGCTTGAGAAAGACCAGGAGGCACTCGAAGAGTTTCTAAAAGAAGTGGACGAGCGTATGGTTCACTTTGACAGCGTATCCGAACGTATTTCATACATGACCGAGAATGATTATTATTATAACGTTCAAGGGCAATATGCGATGGAAGAAATTGAAGCCGTATACGCCATTACATATGGTGCCAATTTTGTTTTTCAATCGTATATGGCAGCATCTAAGTTTTATAAAGATTATGCGTTAAAAACAAATGATTCCTCGCGTTATTTAGAAAGCTATGCAGACCGCGTTGCTATTGTATCTCTATTTTTAGGACGTGGAGACATAACAAAAGCAAAGCAATTTGCAACGATGATTAGTAAGCAGAATTATCAGCCTGCTACCCCAACGTTTTTAAATGCCGGACGCAGCCGACGCGGCGAAATGGTGAGTTGCTTCTTACTTGAAATGGATGATAGCTTAAATTCAATTGGTTTTAATATCAACACAGCAATGCAGCTAAGTAAAATTGGTGGTGGTGTGGCACTAAATTTGTCTAAGCTACGTGCACGCGGAGAGCAAATTAAAGGAATTGAAAATGCCGCTAGTGGTGTTATGCCAGTTATGAAGCTGCTCGAGGATTCGTTTTCCTATGCAAATCAATTAGGTCAACGTAAGGGAGCAGGAGCTGTTTACTTAAATATATTTCACTGGGATATAATTGAGTTTCTCGATTCAAAAAAAATTAATGCGGATGAAAAGACGCGCATTCAATCCCTATCCATTGGTATTATCGTACCGAGCAAATTTTTTGAGCTCGCAGAGAAAAATCAACCTTTGTATGTGTTTGCACCGTACACAGTATTTAAAGAGTATGGTAAGCATTTAGACGATATCGATATTGATGAAATGTATGATGAATTATTGAATAACCCGTTGGTAGAAAAGAAGCAGCTAGATTTAAGTGCTCGTGAAATGCTGGTTAAAATTGCAATGATCCAATTGGAATCTGGCTATCCGTACTTAATGTTTAAATCAAACGCAAACAAAAAGCATCCTTTAAAAGATATCGGAACCGTGAAAATGTCAAATCTTTGTACGGAGATTTTTCAATTGCAGGAGACATCTGAGATTAATGATTATGGGGACGGGGATAGCATTCGCCGTGATATTAATTGTAATTTAGGCTCCTTAAACATCGTAAACGTGATGAATAACAGAGAAATTCGTGAGGCTGTTCATGCAGGAATGGAAGCATTGACTGCTGTTTCAGATATGACGGTGATTCCAAATGCACCAACTGTAAAGAAAGCGAACGAAGAACTACATTCAGTTGGACTTGGAGCCATGAACCTACATGGCTTCCTTGCAAAAAATAAGATTGCCTTTGAAAGTGAAGAAGCAAAGGACTTTGTTCGTACCTTTTTCATGATGATTAATTTTTATTCAATTGAAAAGAGTATGATGATTGCGAAAGATAAGGGAGAAACCTTCCTTGGCTTTGAACAGTCTGAATATGCAAAAGGAACGTATTTTCATAAATATGAAGAAACGAATTATCAACCGCGTACAGAAAAGGTGCGGGATTTATTTGTAGGAATGCCGATTCCAACGCAAGAAGATTGGAGCAATTTGAAGAAGGATGTGCAAACAAATGGATTGTACAATGCATACCGACTTGCCATTGCGCCAACGCAAAGTATTAGCTACGTCCAAAATGCAACTTCAAGCGTTATGCCAATCGTAAATATCATCGAGTCAAGAACGTATGCAAACGCAACAACGTACTATCCGATGCCATATTTGTCTAGAGAGACGTTCTGGTATTATAAATCAGCTTATGAAATGAACCAATTTAAGTTAATCGATTTAATTGCAGAAATTCAAGATCATGTGGATCAAGGGATTAGCACCATTCTCTATGTAAATAGTGATATCTCAACAAGAGATTTAGCGCGTTATTATATATACGCTCATAAGAAAGGGTTAAAAAGCCTTTATTATACAAGAACACGTAAACTGACAGTGGAAGAATGTGTAGCATGTGTAGTATGAGTTTAAGAAGGAGTGAACATCATGCGGGCAGTAAACTGGAACAAGCAAGAGGATGAGTATAGCCTCGTCTTTTGGAAACAAAATATTGCACAGTTTTGGACAGAAGAGGAAATTTCCGTTTCTTCTGATAAAAATACATGGGTACGACTTTCTAAGGATGAGCAGAATGCGTATAAGAAAATTTTAGGTGGACTTACGCTGCTTGATACGAAGCAGGGCGGAGAAGGAATGCCGATGATTCTTCTTCACGTCGACAATCTCCAGGCAAAGAGTGTCCTTGGCTTTATGGGTGCGATGGAAGAAGTACATGCGAAGAGCTATAGTCATATATTCACCACACTTACGAGCGAAGAAGAAATCGAAGAAATTTTCGACTGGGTTCATCATCATCCGTTACTTGGAAAAAAAGCTCAGATTATAACTGATTATTATCATCGTTTGTTTCGTCCAGATGCGACGAAACGAGAACTTTATATGGCAATGGTTGCAAGTGTATTCCTAGAAAGCTATTTATTTTACAGCGGGTTTTTCTATCCATTGTATCTGGCTGGACAAGGTAAGCTTACTGCAAGCGGTGAAATTATTAATCTAATTATTCGTGACGAGAGTATTCATGGCGTCTTTGTTGGGATGCTTGCACAGGAAACCTTCCAGCATCTTTCTGAGCAGGAGCAGGCAGAAGTAAGACAGGAAACGATGGAGCTCTTACTTACTTTATATGAAAATGAAAAACTATATACGGAGGAGATTTATACTGCCATCGGGCTAGTGGATGAGGTTAATGCATTTGTCCGCTATAATGCAAATAAGGCGTTAATGAATCTCGGGCTCGATCCATACTTTGAGGAAGAAGATGTGAATCCTATCGTATTAAACGGACTCCGAACGGATACGAAAAATCATGACTTTTTCTCGGTAAAAGGAAATGGATATGTAAAGGCAACCAATGTAGAAGAATTGACTGATGAAGACTTTGTATTTGAATGAGAAAAGACAGGACTTGTTCCTGTCTTTTTCATGTCAACTTATTAATGGGAGGAAGATAAGTATATGAAGGCTTTATTTTTTGAGAAGTTTGGAGGACCAGATGTTCTACAGTATGGAGACGTAGCTGACCCAATCATGAAAGAAGATGAGATTCTCGTTTCAATGAAAGCAATTGGTTTAAATTTTGCAGATGTGTATCGGCGTAAGGGGAATTATCATCTAGCTGGAAAGCCTCCTTATATATTAGGATACGAAGGTGCTGGCGTAGTATTGAGGGTGGGACATAAAGTTGAGGGAGTAATGATTGGGGACAGAGTCGCCTTTGCGGATGTTCCATTTTCCAATGCAGAGTTAGTCGTAGTTCAGAAGAACAAAATCATTCCTTTGCCAAATGAAATCTCATTTGAAACGGCAGCTTCTCTTTTATTGCAAGGATTAACCGCACATTATTTAACGAAGGATAGCTACAGGGTCCGTCCGAATGATGTCGCTCTTGTCCATGCCGCTGCTGGAGGTGTTGGTCAATTGCTCGTTCAAATGATCAAGCGTTATGGGGGAACAGTGATTGGATTAACATCTTCTGAGGTTAAGGCAGAGTCGGTGAAAGAGGCAGGTGCAGATGTTACGTTGCTATATAGTAGCGATTGGAAACAGGGCGTAAAGCGGGTAACAGATGGAAGAGGAGTAGACGTGGTTTACGAATCAGTAGGTTCGACGCTTATGGATAGCTTTGAAGCTACTCGGATTGGCGGCACGGTCGTCTTTTACGGTATGGCTGGAGGCGATCCGGTACCAGTTGATCCGCGTATGCTCATGGATACGTCCAAAACGCTTACAGGCGGCGATCTTTGGAATGTATTAACCTCGTATGAACAGAGGGTAGCTCGGTCAAGCGAGCTCTTTCGATGGATTATAGAAGGAAGTATCACCCTGAAATCTCCTACTATATTTACGCTACAGGACGGAGCACAAGCACATACCTATTTAGAAAGCCGGAAAAGTACAGGAAAAATATTGTTGATTCCATAAAAAGGGCCATCCTAGATTTCATTCTGGGATGGTCCTTTTTGCGGATGGTTATTTTCGGCAGTGTAGGAGGATGGACTGGCCTTGAAAGCTAACTATTTGATCGCTGTCGGTTTGAATATGAAAATGCTGCTTCACTTTTACGGGAGCATGCAGCATATATTCTTGTAGCTGTTCTTTCTTTTGACTTGGCAAGTTCATTCGATTACACCAACTCTCAAACGGAAAGGTCTTGGAGAAGGTTTGCATCGTTTGAACAGAAAATCCAGCTTCTTCGACGATGTTCAGCCATTCTGATTTTTTGTAAGCACGGTTATGGCTATAATCGCGCTTTTTTTCAACGTTATTGTAAAAGGTGTCAAATATGTCATTTTCGGGTGCAACGTTGTCAAGGAGGAGAAAGGCTCCATTCTCTTTGAGCACACGATAGCTTTCCTTTACAAAATCAGTGACGGAAGGAAAGTGATGAGGTGCAATTCGGCAGGCCACGATAGTAAAACTGTCATTTGGAAAGGGGAGTTGCTCGGCATCACCTTGTACGAAATGAACATTTTTGTGACCATTTCCATTTATAAATGCCTCGGCTTTTTCGAGCATTCGCTTTGTAATATCAAGGGCAATTACTTGTTTTGCAAAGGGGGCAAATCCGTTTGCTACATGGCCGCCGCCTGTTGCAATATCAAGGACAATATCGGAGGAATCCGCGTTACCGGCATGCAAAAGGGCAGTCAGATCATTCCCCTTTGCATGCGTTTCACTCGTTACATAATGCTCAGCATGGGCGCCGAATTGCTGTTGTACTTCCTGTTTTTTATTCATACCGATCTCCTCCTTCTATTCATGTTTCTTGTTTATTTAGAATATGATAATCTATTTTTTTCGAATGAGTATCCTACTTTCTTCTATTATATTCATTTGACTGAATAATTAGAAAAGTATTATAATGTTTTGAAACTAAGTGATGCCTACTCTCATCATAAAGAAAAAATAGAGAAAGAGGGAGTATTATGAATGAATGTCCTATGAAATGGCAAACGAAGGAAGGATTTATAAAGCTACTAGACGACCTTGTAGAGATTCCGAGTATTTCTGGAAGTGAGGATGAGGTTGCAATTGCTCATTTTATTAAGAGTCAGTTGCAAGCTATGCCTTATTTTCAAGAGCACCCTAGTTATATACAAATACATCCGACCGGGGATGGTCGCATATCTATATCGGCGCTCGTGAAAAATGGAGATACTCCAAATACTGTCGTTCTCGTCAGTCACTTTGATGTCGTAAATGTGGAGGATTACGGAAAGTATAAATCGCTTGCGTTTAAGCCGGAACAATTAACGAAGGAATTTTATAAGCATAAAGATGTTCTCCCCGAGAATGTGCAGCGTGATATAGAGAAGGGGGAATGGCGATTTGGCCGAGGGGTAATGGATATGAAGTGTGGTATCGCCTTGCAATTGATGATGACCGAGCGAGCTGCCTATGGACGTATGGAAGGTAATGTGCTTTTTCTAGTTGTTGCCGATGAGGAAGTTAATTCACGTGGAATGATTACATCTGTACCGGCCCTTCTTAAAATAAGAGAAGAACATAATTTGAATTATCAAGCATGTGTGAATTGTGAACCAATGTTTGCTCGGTATCCTGGTGATGAACAGGATTATATATATACTGGCTCTCTAGGAAAAATTATGCCTGCATTTTTCTGTTATGGGAAAGAGTCTCATGTGGGAGAGCCGTTTGCTGGTTTAAATGCCAATAGCATGATGTCGTTTTTAACAACGGAATTGGAACTAAATACAGAGTTTTGTGAATGGGTCGATGGTGAAGTGTCTCCTCCTCCTTCTACACTTATGCAAAAAGACTTGAAGATGGGATATTCGGTTCAAACACCTCATAAAGCGGTTGCACTTTATAATTTGTTTTTGATGGAACGACCGCTTGAAGAGATTACAGAGAATTTATTAAACCTTGCAAAGCGTGCAGGTCATAGCATTGAATCATGGTTCGAAAAGAGAGCCGAGCAACATGCAGCTATGAAAGACTATCAATCTGTCAGTTTGAATGTATTGCAGTTTGAGGAGCTTTTGCAGTATGCGAAAGATACCTACGGAAACGAACGAATAATTAAATTGCAGAAGGAAGTTTTAGATAGACAAGGAGAGATAGGGGATGAAAGGGAAGTAGCCATAGCATTTGTAGATAAGGTTGCTTCTTTATGTAACGAAAAGGCGCCGATGATCTTGTTGTTTTTTGCACCGCCTTATTATCCTGCTGTTAGTTCTCGTCATAATGAGAAGATAGCTAAGGTAAAGGAAGACATTATCGTAATGGCTATGAAACAATATGAAATAGATTTGAAAGAGCAGTTGTATTTCGGTGGTATTTCTGATTTAAGCTATACAGGTCTTGTGCAGTCTTCCTCTTCGCTTGCGAAGCTCATGGGCAATATGCCGTTGTGGGGTAGCTTGTATTCATTGCCTCTAAAAGAATTACAGCAGCTGCAGCTTCCTGTTCTAAATATCGGACCACGTGGAAAGGATGCACATAAATGGACTGAACGGCTCGACGTTGACTATGCAGCGGGACCGTTGCAGAATATGCTGCAAACTGCCATAGAGAAGCTTTTGGTGTAATCTAAAGATCCGTAATTGGCTTCAGAAAGGGCGTCCATAGCCTTTCTATCCCAATATGATCCGATTCGCATACAATCCGAAACAAACCAAGCTCATGCGAAGTAAGTTCATCAAGTTCGGTAAACACCGGATTGATATACGTAAGTAAGTGCCTCGCATGTTTCTTATTCATGATAAATACGACAGGGGAATCCGGTAGCAAAATCTCGTTTTCAAATGTAGAGAGAATCGTCTGATTATGGTCGAAATCATGATCCGTATGAAACTCACTTTTTATGGAAACAAGAACATTAAATTTTGTAATAGCCTCATCAAGAAGATGAAATACGAAAGAATCGTAACCGCATACAACTTTTTTAACGGGATCCGCCATAAAATAATGATTTAATTGCCTTCGCTGTAAATCTATTTCTTCTATACTTGCCGGATCTTCATAGCTAATAATATAAATATATTTCATATTTTCCCTCCTTTTTTCATTCTATTTGTCTATTCCCTATATGTTATGCAGCTTCCTTTGAAAAACAAGATCAAAATCGAAATAAACATAAAGTAAAGTCTTTGTATACGTAATGAATAGACGAAATAATTTGTATTTTCTTAAATTATACAGAATATTTATCAAAAGCACGAATTTTTCTTTTTTCCAATTGAAAAGTAAGAAAATTGTAATGAAATGCTGTAAAATGAAGAGTAAATGAAAAGGGTTTGGAGGTGTTCTCTATTTCTGCTGCATTTGCAAATATTAAACTTCGAAGCTTTTTCTTGTGGATGCTGTTAGGTGCTTTTGTTGTCATCGTGCCGTTATATCTTTTTTCAAATGATGGTTCTGTAAGTGATAGTATATTTACGGTATGTACCGATTCACTTGTTTTTTTCGCCTTTCCCTTGCTCTGGCTTTCATATAAAATGAAACATCATAACTTGCAGTTTCGCAGTTTTCTAGATTTTCCTATGAAATGGGACTGGAAGTTAATTATATTGGCAACAGTAATGGGAATGCTTTTTTCCTATGGTATTTCAACGATTGAATTTTATATTTTATCCTATGTAACGCCAAATTATATTATTAATATGTTGAATACAGATCAGACAATCGATCATTATAATTTGTTTACAACTATTTTTAGTATTGTATCAGCCTGCGTGTTTGCTCCAATTATGGAAGAGTTTATTTTCAGAGGCTTTTTCCTCAATCGACTTAGCTATAAGTGGGGCATTCGAAAGGCCGTATTGATCTCTTCGATCGTATTCGGCTTAGGTCATTCTGATGTGATTGGTGCTACTCTCTTTGGTATTACGATGTGTTTGATTTATATCAAGACGAGGAGCTTATTGGTCGGAATGGTTATTCATTCCTTAAATAACCTAACTGTGAGCATGATTCAGCTAATGGGTCCGGCAGATGTAAATCATGCACAGATACACTTATCTGATTTACAATCCATTCCTGATCTAATCTACGCTATTATTGCAGTTCTAATAAGTCTCATTTGGTTTGTTCCTTTTATTTGGAAGGGATGGAACCGTGCGGTAGAGCAAGGGTTGCCTCTTTTGAAACAGATTCATTTGGTTGGGGACGAACAAGAAGGCGTGATTCGAAAAGTACGAATTGCCGAAGATGCAATGGCAGTTGACTTGCCAGATGAAATCGTCAACAAGCTTCATTTAGAAGAAGATGATTATGTAAAGCTAGAGATGGACGGAGAAAAATTAATTATTACAAAGTCTAACCAAAGTTATCCTATGACATTGTGAAGGGACCCTTTTGTAGGGCTTCTTCATTAAATAAATCTCGACGAAAAAAATCCAATTTCACAAAATGAAATTGGATTTTTTTCTATTAGTTCCTCCGGACTGAAAACCACCGCACATAAAGGCAAAGAGCGCCTTTTGGAGCGGAGAACTTTTACCCTATGGAGCTGAACAGACCGGAAATGCTTTTCGAGGGTGTCTAGCATTTCCGGTTAGCTCCTCCGGACAGAAAACCTTCAGCCATAAAGGCAAAAAGCGCCTTTTTGACTGAAGAACTTCTGCCCTATGGAGCTGAAAGAACCGGAAATGCTTTTCGGGTTACCCGATGACGATTTCTACTTTGAAGTTTCCGCCTTTTTTAATATATTTGATGTCCATTACGGTGCGGACTTGATCGACGATTTCTACTTTTTCTCCTATGCGAGGAATAACGGGTACGTTTTCCCAGATTCCTAATAAGTCAGATTCCTTTTTTTGTTGTTCATAAAACCAGATTTTCATACTGTAACTCCTTTCATTGCCGAAAACTTATTTTTATACATAATATATCATATTTATTCTATTTTGCAATGATTCTATTCTTTTTTTTGCGCTTTTTCGTATGGGAATGTTGCAAAGGGGTGATTTTACTATTTTTAGGATAGGAAAATCTAACCAATTGTATTAAAATAGTATGTAGAGCATATGGAAGGGGAAAATAATGATTTTTTATGATGAAATGATGCAGGAGTGGAGACGTCTGTGGGACAGGATGCTAGCGCTTGAAAAAAAGGTCGAGGAATCTCTTCAAGTGAGCGAAGCATGGTATGTTTGCAAGCGTATCGTATATGAAATAAATGTAATCATCCCTTTTTTATTGTTACTAGAAGTTGCTCGAAAATTTACGGTAGAAGAATTCGCTTTTTCTAGAAATGAGTAGAAATAGTTTGTATAATGGTGGTTACACCACCAAGAGAAGTGAGGATGTAATCGTATGACAGAATATTCGGCATTAACGAAGGTTGAAACGTTAGTCGTACTTGCCAAGGATGATAGAAAGCGGCGGAAAGAATTTTACGAAGCCTTGCTTGATGTAAGCTTGTATACGTTTGGTACGCTTGAATCAGAACAAGACGCATTGCAAGGAACGGTAAAGCTCCGCTATTTTCAAGGAGATAACAGATGGATTCTTCCTATTTTTACTCGAATTTCTTATATGCAAGAAGCAATTCCAAGTGAAACATCAGCTATTACGATTCGGGGTAAGAAGTTGTTTGAAATTATAGATCCTGATGCAACAGTAGTGTTAAACGTTGGTACGGAAGTGAGTAAGACTTTCACACCAGAGGAAATTAAGGATATCGCTAGCGGTAAAATATTTACGTTGTATTCGTAAAAAAAGGAAGAATACATAAAAAAAGTGGATACTATGATTGAAATCATCGTATCCACTTTTTTGTCAGCAGGGAAAAGCGACGCCCGGCTCTAGTAATAATGTTCGGTCTAATCCGTTCATAACCGCATACCCGCCAAG
>NZ_JBXKMX010000064.1:0-4414 GCF_056992975.1 Ectobacillus sp.
ATTGTTGCAGTGGAAGTTCTAGGTTTTGGCGTAATTTGTTTGTAACTTCCTTACGCGTTTCATCCTTTACGCGGTAATGCCACATCGTACCTGTGAAGAAACCTTCTCCGCCTAATAGTTGGAGCTCTTCATTATTATTTCGGCTATCTTTATAATTTTGAATGATTGAGATCATATCATCTTGCGTTAGGTTTGTTTTCACATCTTTGCCAACGGCGGTAAGGATTGGTTCAAGATTGGAAAGGGATGAGAGATCCGCTCCCTTTTTAATAGTGGCATTTACCAAGTCGCGAATTCTTGACTGACGGCCAAAGTCTCCGCTAGGATCATTATACCGATCACGTACGTAAGCCTCTGCCGTATTTCCCGTTAAATGAACGACTCCTTGTGGAAAATGAATCGTCCCCGTTGTGAAATCTAAATTGTTATTCACATCGATGCCGCCTAATATAGTAACAATATCCTTTACCGAGCTTGTTTCTACTGTTACATAGTAGTCAACCGGAACATTCATATACTTCTCAATTGTGTTCACTGCCATGTCAATGTTCCCATATGCATATGCACGGTTAATGTTGTCACTCTCATTCTTGCCAACAATTTCTCCGTATGTATCACGCGGAATACTTAGCGTCTTCATTGTTTTGGTATTCGGATTTAACGTAAGGAGCATAATGGAATCAGAACGACCATATGTTTCTGTTTTGCTTTCTAGTTCATCTTCTCCGACTGGATCAATGCCTAGTAACAAAATCGAAATTGGTTTTTTCGCCTTTGCACTCACGTTCTCAGGTCGCTGCGAAGAATGGTCTCGGTTTAGCGATTGATGAATTTGGTTCATTGTATTTGACACCTTTTGATACACCGTGAATGCATATATGCCTCCCCCAATTAAGAGAACGGCAAAAATGCCAGCAATCCATATTAACACTGTTTTTTTCATTTGAACTATCCTCGTTTCCATACTAGGTCGTTATTGTTATTTACGTAAGTAATATGCCTATCTTTTAATCTATTATATCTTAATATAGGAATTTTTTCCTGTCCAATATTCATGTGATTTTATCTGTAACTATAGCATAATCAAGACCAAGCTTTAAGCTTTTTTTAGTTGCGGGTGTCAATCCAGGGCTTTGATTACCGTTCGTCTCGTTTTTCTTTGGTTACGGGCATTAATGGGCGGCTTTGCTTACCGCTTCAGCACTAATTCTTCTTTTACGAGCTTCAATCTCTGCCTTTGATTCCCTCTCCGGCACCTTTTCTTCTTTTTCGGGTATCAATCGCGGCATTATCGCCCGTTTTTTTCTTATAAAAGAAAAAAAGTATAATCCCCTCAAAATACGAGAGAATTATACCTGTAGGAATGGCTACCTTATGCCTTTGTAAATCGGCCTGCGGAAAAGAGTGACAAATCATATGTGCTTTTTCCCTCTTGTACTAGCTCTGCTAATTGCTCGCCAACGACGCTGCTAAATTTAAAGCCGTGACCGGAAAAACCGCAGGCAAATACGACATTTGGATGCTCAGGATGTGTATCAATAATAAAATGTTCATCTGGCGTCATCGTATACATGCACGTTTTCCCCATTTTCATTTCGTTCACTTGCGGCATATACGCTTGAACAAAGGAAGTTACGTCCCCGGCTTCTTCTGGAAATACACCAAATTCTTCTCTAGGTGCATCTGGATCCATTCCCCGTCCGCCGTCGTGACGACCTACCTTTAAGCCAGCCCCTTCAATGCTTGGGAATCCGTAATACGTACCATCCGCTGTTTCAAACGCAAAGGCAGGAAACTGTTCCATACC
Organism: Ectobacillus sp.; assembly: GCF_056992975.1. Classification (NCBI taxonomy): domain Bacteria; kingdom Bacillati; phylum Bacillota; class Bacilli; order Caryophanales; family Bacillaceae; genus Ectobacillus; species Ectobacillus sp. Next base: position 1,808 of record NZ_JBXKMX010000064.1, read on the forward strand.
ATATAACTCTTCCGGACAATTAAACCAGGAAAAGGTTTTGCGAAGCACAGTGAGCGGCAAATCAATGCCTGCCTGTTGAAGCAATTGTGATGCCCATGCCCCAGCTGTTACAATTACCGATTTTCCTTTGTATTCTTTATCATTCGCAGAAACGATGACTTCATCTTTTAGAATAGATACATTCGTAACTTTTGTGTTTGGTAAAATTGTAGCTCCGTATTTGACGGCAAGCTCGCGGTAGGCGGTGATGCAATCCTCCACACGTAATACACCGGAATTCGGCTCTAGGCATGCAATTTCATCGTCTTTTGCTGCGATTCCTGGCCATCTCGCTTCGATTTCGGGTTTTTCAAGTATTTCTAGCGGCAACGAGTATGTGTTAGCACTTTTGATTACTTCTTGTATAAACGGAGAAGATGCTTTTCCTACATTGACAACCCCCGTTTGATAAAACAGCTGCTTTCCTGATTCTTCTTCCAGTTCCGTCCAAAGCTCCTGTGCCCGTAGCGCAAGTGGTACATATCCTTCCCCTTCCCCGTATGCATGACGAATAATCCGCGTTTCACCGTGATGCGTTCCTTGCGTATGTGGTGGATCAAAGGAATCAAGTAACAACACATTCTTTCCTTGTTTCGCTAAAAAATAACCGGCAGGCATTCCCATCGAACCTGCGCCAATAATAATAGTGTCATAGATCATGATGATTACTCCTTTTTCTAGTATAATTATGATGTTTTTTGTCCCTAGTAATCCCCTATCTTTTTCTCGTAGAGCACCATTCATAGATAAAAGCTAAGACAGCTTTCGTAAATGTAAGAAGCTGCTCTACCTCTACTTTTTCATTGACAGAATGGGCTTCTTCTAAGGAACCTGGTCCATAAATGACGGCTGGAATGTCGAATTCGCTAAACCAACCTCCATCGGTTACGGTAGGGGACATATCTAAGACTGCTTTCTCTAGAAATACAGTTTCATGCACAGCTGCTAGCGTCTGAATCGCTCTATGATTTGGATCAATCTCAAGAGATGGAAAAATTTCACCCCGGTCTACAATCATCGATTCCCCGCCCCACGTAAACTGAGGAGGATTTTGTTTTAACCACGGATCGGCGTTTGCAATATTTCGAATGAATTCCTCAACTTCTTCAATCACTTGATGATGCGTTTCATTCGGATAAAAATGAACCGTTATCCAAAGCCGGCATTCATCTGCGATAAACGCCGCATGCCGCCCGCCTTCAATAACCGCAGGGTTAATCGTCATCATGCCAGCAGGATATCCTTTATATGTTTTCATAACAGCCCAGTGGCGTTCTAATTCCTGCAGGCCTTGGATAATTTTCATCATTTTCTCGATAGCACTGGCACCAAACAACTTGCCGCCTGCATGGAGCATCTGTCTTCTCGTTGCATCATGGAATGTTTGCGGGCTTTTTACCGTAATCCATCCCGTAATGACGCCGCCCTGCCCTTGTAAATGACACTCACTCGTATCTACAACCAACGCAAAATCTGCATCATATCCTCGCTTGCAGCATTGCAACGTCCCTGCTTCTCCGACCTCTTCGCCAATGACCGATTGAAAAAGCAAATCGCCAGGCAATTCAATGCCAGCCTCCTGTAGTAGCCTAATGGCAAACAGCGATCCGGCGATGCCACCCTTCATATCGGAAGCTCCTCTTCCAACTAAATAGCCATTCTCTACATAAGGCTGAAATGGACCGGTTACCCAAGGCTCATCTGCAGACACTTCTGCGACGTCAATATGACCGTTTATGATTAAGCTTTGAAATTGATCAGAATGTGTCCCTTTGCGAATTCCTACTACATTGGGATCTCCAGGATACACATCCCACATATCTACATCAAAGTCCCGTTCTCGTAAAAAAGAGGAGATATATTTCTGAATATCACTTGTATTACGAGCCGGCGGGGCAGGCGTTTCAAAGGAGATAAGCGTTTTTGCAAGCGCAATCAATTCTTCTTTCCTTTCATCAATTTGTTGTAATAAAGATGAAATCGTATCATTCAACTTAAAAATCTCCTATCATTTTGTGTCTATTTTACTATCGTACCTCGAAATCGTCTGATTTTTTAGCATTTTCTTTAAAATTATTTGAATAAAGTGTGAATTGTTGATTTTGATTGTAAATGGATGCTTCCTGTTTACTACGCTGAGCATCCAAAAACCAAAAAAGAACCTGCTTTCTCAAAGTCAGGCTCTTTCCTATATTAATATTTTCTTATCGATATAACTGGCGCTTGCTGTTTCTCACGAATGTAATCCATACACGCTTGAAACAGTCGTTCAATGGCCTGCGTTTGACTCCCAAGCACTCGGATAGTGAAGCCACCTTCCTTCAGAAGCGAAACTCCGCCGCGCAAGGAATCTGAGTAAGCTTCTACAAGTTCTTTTACCTCATTCACCCAAGCAGGCTGCAGTTCTGAATCAATGACAAGCAAGCTGCCAAAGTGTGTAAACCCTTCCATTTGCAAAAGCGCTGTTAACTCCTTTTTACTTGGATGCAAAAATACGTGATCGTATAGCTGCAGCTTTCCATCGACATACACTTTTACTTTCGAACGAATCCAGTCATAGGAAAAATG
>NZ_JBXKMX010000065.1:0-4100 GCF_056992975.1 Ectobacillus sp.
TCTAGCTAGCTCGCTTTGTTCAAGCGGGCTCGTTTCTTTGCATTAATTTTTCATAAAAATCATTTCCTAATTTAAAACATTATGGTACATTGATGTCAATCACATTAAAAGGAATGAAGCGAATGAAGCATGCACTAGTTATCCTACTCGCGTTCTTATCACTTGTCGGTTGTTCCTCCTCACTGCAGCAATCCAAACAAACATCTAACGAGGTCCCTACACAAACTCCTGTTGTAAAAAAAGCACCTACTCCATCCGCGCAAGGTCTCATTACATGGGATGCTATTACTTACAAATCAACACAAACAACACTCTATATGAAAAATCTCCAAGATACCTTTACAGAAGTGCAATACATGATTTGGCGTATCGCAGATGGTCCAAGTAGCGCTCGTCATTTTTCATCTAAAGATACTTCTAATCACTTTTCACTCCCTTTTTCTTTGCAAACATTTGACTACAAACGCGGGGAATATCAAATTGAAACAGTGGGTGTAAAAGCAGATGGTTCGAATACACCACTCGCTTATTCTACGATCACATTTGAGCAGAAAATTCCAATGTTAATGTATCACGGCATTGATGACTACCGCGGGGTGGGATTTAAAAGCTTATTTGTTCCACCTGCTCAATTCGAATCGCATGTGCAGTACTTAAAAGATAACGGATACACTCTGCTTACCTTTGAACGATGGAGTGAACGAAACCGCGTAAACAAACCTATTTTCCTTACTTTTGATGATGGAATGAAGGATAACCTAAATGCATATAACGTACTGAAAAAACTAAAGGATGCTTCCTTTCAACCTGCAGCAACTTTTTATGTTATTTCTGCCTTAATTGATAAGGATGGATACTTATCTGCGAATGATATAAAGTCCATGTCTGACTCAGGGATTATTTCGTTTGGATCTCATTCCGATACGCATGATTTTCTAACAAAAGTACCTAATATTGAACAAGAACTTCAAGATTCCACTAGAAAAATTTCAGATGTAACGGGAAAGCCAGTTGTTTCTCTCTCCTATCCCACCGGTGTATATAATGATAAAGTCGTCGGGGTTGCAAAAAAGTATTATGACTTTGCCGTCACAACAGATGATGGACAATTTATTCAAAAAGGATTACCGAATGAACGCTACTTAATAGAACGAATCTATATTACACCAACTATGTCGATGAAGCGTTTTATCGATGTGATACAAGAAAGATAGAAGGAACTACCCCATCCCATTTTCTGTTTATTGTAAATAGAATGTAAATTCTTTAAGAAAATATAATGATCTTGCAAACTTTATTTATTGTTTAGTAAAGGGTGGTATGATGGCAAGTGGAATTATATATAAAGGGATGAAGAACAAAATGATAATGAAATATGCAGTTGTAGTGCTCCTTGCTTCTTTTATCGCAACGGGCTGTTCATCAGCTATGCATTCAATTGCTACTATTCCTACGGCGATTGCGAAGCAAGACAGCCACCTTACCACGCAAGGGATTATAACTTGGGACTCTATTAATTACGAATCGAAACAAACCACTTTTTATACCAAACAATTACGGGATTCTTTTTCAGAAGTACAATATCGAATTTGGCGTGTAGCAGATGGTGAAGGAAGTGGGAAAGTTTTTTCTTCTAAAGATACGGCTAATCAATTTGCTTTGCCGTTTTCTTTGGAATCGTTTAATTGGAAACGAGGCGAATATCAGATTGAAGCAACTGGCATTGCATCTGATGGTACTAAAGTTCCCCTCGTACATTCAGCTATTACTTTTCAGCAAAGTGTTCCTTTTTTAATGTATCACGGGATTGATGAATACCACGGACAAGGAATTAGAGGGTTATTCGTTTCACCTAGTGCCTTTGAAGCACAAATGAAATATTTAAAAGACAATGGATATACGTTGCTAACATTCGAACGATGGAATGATATTAACAAAGTTAACAAGCCTATTTTTGTTACATTTGATGATGGGATGAAGGACAATTTAAATGCATTCTACATTTTTCAAAAGCTGAAGGATGATCATTTTCAACCTGCAGCGACTGCTTATGTGTTACCCGGATTCTTTGGGAAACCTGGATACTTATCAACAGACGAAATAAAAATGATGTCTGACTCTGGCGTATTCTCAATTCAATCTCATACAGTCAATCATGCGAATTTACCTTATGTACCAAATGCGGAACATGAGCTACGAGAATCAAAGGATAGAATTGCCCAAGTAACAGGAAAACCAGTTATTGCTATCGCTTATCCAGTTGGATATTATAATGACAATATCGTAGAACTTACTAAGAAATATTATGACTATGCTGTAACTACGAAAAAAGGGAAATTTATTGAAAAAGGCGAGCCCAATGAAAAATATGTTATTAACCGATTCGATATTACTCCTATTATGACCATGAATCAATTTACTGAAAACATACAAGAGAATAAATAAAGTGAAAAGGGATTGTCGCAAAGACCCATACGTCTTGTGACAATCCCTTTTCACTTTACGTCTTTACTTCACGCGGGATAAATACATCCAAATAATGATACAAATTCTCAAATTCCATTGGCGTATCGCCTCCGTATTCACCGTCTAAATTAATCATTAGTTTATCTGGTGTATTTACTTTTATACGGTTCGCCTGTGTATAAAGAATTTGCGGATTGTTCAGATGCTCACCGCGAACTGCTTGTGAAGCCGCTTTAATGAGATCTGCAAGTGTTCCTTTTTTTAATATAAGTAAATCAAACATCCCATCATTAATGGAAGCTTCAGGGGCGAGTTTTTCGAACCCTCCGACTGAGTTTGTATTCGTAATTAAGAATAGTGTAATTTCTTCGCGTAGCACCTTGCCATCATATTCAATTTCAACGTATGTAGGATGTAGAGACGGAAGCATCTCAATTCCCTTTAAATAATAAGCAAGCTGCCCGAGCATTGTTTTAAGCTTACTTGGCACTTCATATGTTACTTCCGTAATTCGTCCTCCACCCGCAATATTGATAAAGTATTTATCGTTTGCACGTCCGATATCAAGGGGTATGGAATGTCCTTGACATATGATATCGGTTGCTTCTTCAATGGAACGGGATACGCCAATGGCTCTAGCAAAATCATTCGTTGTTCCCACTGGAAGAATTCCAAATTTCGGACGTTTTCCTGGTCCCACTAGTCCATTTACAACTTCGTTTAATGTACCATCTCCGCCTGCTGCAATGACAACATCAAAGCCACGCTTTGCAGCTTCCCTAGCAGCTTTGGTTGCATCTCCTTCACCCGTTGTAGCATGACAAGATGTTTCATAACCTGCTTGTTCTAATTTGTGAAGGACATCTGGCAAATACCGTTTAAATAATTCTCGTCCTGAAGTTGGGTTGTAAATTATTCGTGCGCGTTTCATTTTCTTCATCACCCTTAATTTAGAAAAATGTCCTTTATACATACATTTATCATTATCAAAGAGATTTTGCAACTACAAGGAAATTAATTAAACGTTTGATTAGTTAAAAAGGGTGAACAAAATAGAGATGTTTCTCTTTTTTGTTCACCCTCATAAGATGTATAGTATAGTTTTCTTTTTTATCGCTTGTTTATTTCTTCTAATAAAATCTTATTTACAAGCTGCGGATTCGCTTGTCCTTTTGTTGCTTTCATAATTTGTCCAACTAGGAAGCCAACTGCACGGTCTTTCCCGTTCTTGTAGTCTTCAATGGATTGTTCGTTTTTATCTAGAACATCTGTGACAAATTTTCGAAGCGTTGCTTCATCGGAAATTTGAACAAGACCTTTTTCCTTAATGATTACTTCTGGATCTCCGCCTTTTTCCACCAATTCAGCAAATACTTTCTTCGCAATTTTCGAAGAAATCGTGCCATTTTCAATAAGCTTAATCATTTTTGCTAAGCTTTCTGGTGTTAATGCAAGATCATGAAGCTCTTTTTGATTCTTATTCATATAACCAGATACTTCGCCCATCAACCAGTTAGAAGCAAGCTTCGCATCTGCACCTTCCGTAACAGTTGCTTCAAAGTAATCAGACATTTCCTTAGTTAATGTTAGTACTTTCGCATCATATTCAGGAAGTCCAAGTTCTTCTACATACC
>NZ_JBXKMX010000066.1:0-5456 GCF_056992975.1 Ectobacillus sp.
GCTCTTGGCGATTTACCAGTAAATAGCGTATGATGGAATAGGAAGAAATGGGTGAAAAGGATGTGCTGGAATGAAATGGGTTTTATCGATTTTAATTAATAGTCTTGTCTTAATTGTGGTTTCTGGGCTTTTGAAAATACTCGCTCCGAACTCGTTTTATATAGAAAATATTCCGACGGCGATTGTAGCAAGCATTATTTTAGCTATTTTAAATGTGTTTGTTAAGCCGTTTTTAGTTTTGATTACATTGCCGATTACCGTGTTTACCTTTGGTTTCTTTTTAATTGTCATCAATGCGTTTACATTAAAAATTGTGGAGTACCTTCTTGGTAATGCGTTTCATATACAAGGATTTGGTACAGCAATTGTAGCGGCTATTTTTATTGCGTTATTTAATATGCTCATAGATAACACGGTGTTAAATCCACTTTCTAAGCGTAAATGAGACATCTCCTTTGTGTGAGATGTTTTTTCATTTGAAAAAGTGATACAATAACGCTACAGTAAAACTAACATACTTATTTTACATGGAGGTTTGGCATGCCAAAGGTTCGTACGAAGGATTTAATAGAGTATTTTCGTCTTGATCTTGTGAGCGGCGAGAAAGGGATTCATCGTTCGATTCAAACGAGTGACTTATCTCGTCCAGGTATTGAAATGGCTGGTTTTTTTACATATTATCCTGCTGATCGTGTACAATTGCTTGGTAAAACGGAAATTACGTTTTTTAATACATTAACCCCGCAGCAAAAGAAGGAAAGAATGGAAGCGTTATGTACAGATGAGACGCCGTGTATCATTGTAACAAGAGGACAAGAAGTTCCGCCTGAACTGCTTCTTGCTTCGCAGGAGTCGGGTGTTCCACTCCTTTGTTCGACGCAGAAAACAACGCGCTTATCTAGTCGATTAACAAACTATTTGGAAAGTAAATTAGCGCCTACCACTGCCGTTCACGGGGTACTTGTGGATATATACGGTGTTGGTGTGATGATTATGGGATCAAGCGGCGTTGGAAAAAGTGAAACGGCGCTCGAACTTGTAAAGCGTGGGCATCGTCTTGTAGCAGATGATAGTGTAGAAATTAGGCAAGAGGATGAAGATACATTAGTCGGAAGTTCACCGGAATTAATTGAACATCTCCTTGAAATTCGCGGTCTTGGTATCATTAATGTCATGACGTTATTTGGTGCCGGGGCGGTTCGAAATCATAAGCGTATTTCGCTTGCTATTCATCTTGAACTGTGGGATCAAAATAAAAACTATGACCGTCTGGGCCTTGATGAAGAGAAGATGAAAATTATTGATACAGAAATTACAAAAATAACGCTTCCTGTTCGCCCTGGTCGTAACTTAGCTGTTATTATTGAAGTGGCAGCCATGAATTTCCGTCTGAAACGTATGGGAGTAAATGCGGCGCAACAATTTTCAGAACGATTGATGAATGCCATTGAAACAGGAGATTAATAACAGAAAAGAATAGGAGTGGAGAATGTGCTTCTCGGAAATGTACCACATTTTGACCGTGTATTTATTCAGTTAGGTCCGTTGCCAATTTATTGGTATGGTGTTATTATCGGGTCAGGTATGCTGCTTGGCTTATGGCTTGCCATTCGGGAGTCACAGCGAAGAGGTCTACCAAAGGATATTTTCATTGATTTAGTTCTTATTGCCATTCCTATTGCAATTATTTGTGCACGCTTGTATTATGTGGCGTTTGAATGGGACTACTATGGTAGCAATCCTTCTCAAATTATTAATATTAGACAGGGCGGTCTAGCTATTCATGGAGGCTTAATTGGCGGTGTTCTTACGGCTGTAATCTTTGCCCGTCGACGTGGAGTATCTTTTTGGAAGCTTGCAGATATTGCCGCTCCAAGTATTTTACTAGGGCAAGCAATCGGTCGTTGGGGTAACTTTATGAACCAAGAGGCACATGGCGGTCCGGTTACACGCGCCTTTTTAGAAGGCTTGCATTTACCTACCTTTATTATTAATCAAATGTATATTGATGGTGTGTACTATCAGCCTACTTTTTTATATGAATCACTGTGGAACCTCGCGGGTGTTATTGTATTACTCCTTCTCAGAAAAGTGAATCTTCGCCGAGGGGAATTGTTCTTCACGTATTTGACTTGGTATTCCATCGGTCGGTTTTTTGTAGAGGGTCTTCGAACTGACAGTTTAATGTTAGGACCTTTACGTATTGCACAGGTAGTATCTATCGTACTTGTGGTAGCTTCTATTCTTGTCGTTTTCCTTCGTCGTAAGATGGGATATGCCGACAAACGATATATAGAAGAGTAAAGAAAACAGCGCCTCTCTAGGGCGCTGTGTGTTTCTATAGTTATGCTAAACTCCCTTATAAGGGAGTTTCGTCTGTATATAGGAAAGGTAAGGAGGGAAGGATTGTGAGACGTACGACACGTTACCCTGTTTCAGGTGCGAATTCACTTTGGCATGTGTATAAAACGGTGCCATTTTGGAAGGTTATGAGAAACTTTATTATCATTCAGCTTGCGCGTTATACACCGTTTTTAAGTATGAAAAACTGGTTGTATCGAACGTTTTTACATATGGAGGTTGGAAAGCAAACATCCTTTGCCCTTATGGTGATGCTAGACATTATGTTTCCAGAAAAAATTAAAGTTGGCCGCAATACGGTGATCGGATATAATACAACTTTGCTTGCCCACGAATATTTAATCACTGAATACCGTTTGGGTGACATTGTCATTGGGGATGAAGTGATGATTGGTGCAAATTGTACGATTTTGCCCGGTGTAGAAATTGGAAATGGCGCTATTGTTTCAGCAGGTACACTTGTTCATAAAGATGTGCCAGCCGGGTCCTTTGTTGGAGGAAATCCGATGCAACTTATATATACAAAAGAGGAAATGCAAACAAGAAATAATAAAGCTCTTCCTTTTTCATAATAGTAGTTATGAAGAAACATGCGGATGCATAAAATATATTGTTTTGTTTTTCTTACAATCGTTTATACTTAAGGTAGAATATGACAGAAATCAGTAGGTGGAGGACTTATGGGGACAAAACAACAGGTGGAAAAAGAGAAAGGACAAGTCATCGCGTTGCAGCAATCTGCCCAATTTTTGTATGAAAAAGGGATGAAGGCTTATCGACGACATAACTTACAAGAGGCAATTAAATATTTAAAACGTGCCGCACATACAGAAAAAAAACCGGTAATCCTTTGTCAGCTTGCGTCTGCATTATCAGAAGCTGGACAATATCATGAATCGAATCAGTTTTTAAATAATGTCCTCCGTATGGATTCATCTATGACGGAATGCTACTATTTTTTAGCAAATAACTATGCGTTTCTTGGACTGTTTCAACAGGCGAAAAAATATGCAGAGCGATATTTAGATGCCGAAGAAGAGGGTGAGTTTTCCGATGAAATTCTCGATTTGCTTGACATAATAGCAGATGAGGAAGACGAGGATGATGAATTCGAGGATGAAGACGAGCTTATATTATTACAGGAGCGTGCCAATCGGTTTATTCGTAACGGTCAGCTAGATGAAGCCATTTCTACTCTTGAAACGATGCTAGATGAATATCCAGATTTTTGGGCGGCTTACAACAATTTAGCCATTGCCCGTTTTCAGCTTGGAGAAATTGAAAAAGCAATGAAAATCGTGGATACGGTACTTGAGAAAAATCCAGGAAATATTCACGCACTTTGCAATGCCTTGATATTTTTATATAGTGTTGGGGAAGAAGAGCAGGTACAAAAGCTGGCAGGGCAGCTGGAAAATGTATTTCCAATCTTAATTGAACAACGTTTTAAGCTCGGAACCACACTGGCCACTATTGGAAAATTCGAATCTGCTTATAGATGGCTAAATCAGTTAAAGAGACAAGGATATGAAGGCGATTTTAGCTTCTATTATTGGCTTGCTTATTCAGCTTATATGTGTGATGACAAGAAAGTCGCTGAGAAAACATGGCAACGTGTCTTGGAAATGTATCCGGACAAGAAAGGGAAAGAACCATGGAATGCTGTCGATTTAGCCGATGGAAATCAAAGCGTTCTTCTTACGCAGCTAAAGCATTCTCTTTCTAGTGCAAAATGCTTGGAAGAAAAAATGCTGGCGCTCTATTTAATGAATGAATTACAAACGAATGAGAATGAACAAGTATTCTTTGAAACGATGCAATCCAAAGAGCAATCTGTTATTTCAGAATGGGCTCGTTACTTCTTTATTGTAAATAGTGAGAAAAGTATACCGCGTGATCTGCGAGTATTTGCGAAATGTGCGCAAATTGCAGATGTATTGTATGAATATACGAAAAAAGATGACACTTTAATTGAAGATTGCCTTCAGTTTTGGTTTCGGACGTTCGCTTCTCTTTATCAAACAAACGTATCATTTTCCAATACGTTTGGATGGTCAGCGGCTATTGAGTACTTGATTCGTAAAAATCAAAAACAAAAGATGACGCAAGCTGAACTGGGGCATATTTATAATGTAAGCATTTCAACGATTCGGAAGTATGTACAAATTCTAAATCAACAATAGGTTGTCCGTCTCATGGATCATTAGGCAAATTAGTAGAAAAAAACAAACCCTATCAGTATAATGAACCTATATTTGAAGAAGAACGCATGGCTAAAAAGGAGTGAAGAGTATGTCTGAAGAAAAAATTTATGATGTTGTGATAATTGGAGCTGGACCTGCCGGAATGACAGCAGCAATTTATACATCACGTGCTAATATTAGCACATTAATGATTGAACGCGGTATTCCAGGTGGTCAAATGGCAAACACGGAAGAAATTGAAAACTACCCTGGTTATGAAAGTATTCTAGGACCAGACTTATCAACAAAAATGTTTGATCATGCTAAGTATTTTGGTGCTGAATACGCGTATGGTGATGTAAAGGAAATCATCGACGGGAAAGAATACAAAACCATTCTTGCAGGTAAAAAAGAATTTAAAGCTCGTTCTATCATCATTGCAAGTGGCGCGGAATATAAAAAAATTGGTGTTCCAGGTGAAAAGGAATTAGGCGGACGAGGAGTTTCGTATTGTGCGGTTTGTGACGGTGCATTCTTTAAAGAAAAGGAACTCGTTGTAATTGGCGGCGGAGACTCTGCAGTAGAAGAAGGTGTGTACTTAACACGTTTTGCGAAGAAGGTTACGATTGTTCATCGTCGTGATAAACTTCGTGCGCAAAAGATTCTACAAGATCGTGCTTTTCAAAATGAAAAGATTTCGTTCGTTTGGAATCACACGGTAAAACAAATCAATGAAACAAACGGAAAAGTAGGTAGCTTAACATTAGTTGATGTCAATACAGGCGCAGAACAAGAATTTAAAGCAGACGGTGCCTTTATTTATGTAGGGATGCTACCACTTTCTAAACCATTTGAAGGGCTACAAATTACGAATGAAACAGGCTATATCGTAACAAACGAACGTATGGAAAC
>NZ_JBXKMX010000067.1:0-4408 GCF_056992975.1 Ectobacillus sp.
TGATGCGGTAACTTGGAAATGTAATTCAACATTTCGTTTCAACGCCTTCTCTACTTGTTTTTTTTGTTTTTCGGCTTGAACTTGTTCTGCTAAAGCGTTTCGATTACAAATAATATAAATATGGATGTCTTCTTGAATCATTTCAATATGAATTTGATCCACTACATTTCTCTTCGTAACATTTAAAGAAGCCGCTAATTGCAATAATGATCCTAATATACGAATCTTTCTCTGCTCTTCTTTAGTGAACCATGAATCAAACGACTCCATATATTGTTTATAGGAAAGTTTATTTTTAAAGGATGCTAATAAAGCAAGCTTCACCTTATCTTTATGCATCATTCCATCAATCGTTTTGTTTGCTAGCAAATAGAATGTATGCTGACTGCTAGCCTCCTCATCGATATAAACCCCAATATTGTAAACTTTAGCCGCCATTCTGACAGAAAGCAATTCATCACTTGTAAAACTTACTACATTACATTTTTCTAACCCATTGCAAAGTGTCATAACTGTTTTAATTTGATACATCACATTATTTAAATCAATTGCATACTTTTCAGCTAGCATGTGAAAACTCTCTTCAATTACATTCGGATAATAAGAAAGACCATATCTCTTAGCATTTACTTCATAGAATATGCCTTCTCTAAGCCCTCTTCTACTAATGATGAAAGAGGATGATTGGGTAACGGTCAAAAGCGATTGAAATACCTCTACAGCAGGAAGAATAGTATCAGCACGATCCTTTGCCAAGCCGTCAAGCTTTTGCATTTCAGGAAAGCTTAAATCACTCATAAATTGATGGACAACTTCAATATCATTAGGTTTCATTTCATATAAATGCACTCCCGAAATAGGATATGAAATAATATTTTGATGAACACGCGCCATATTACGCGCACTACCACCTATAGCAATAATAGGTACTTGTTTTTCAAGCAACCAAGGTAATTGTTCCATTTTTCCAAGTATAAACGAAGACATTTTCTCCCGTTCATCCCACGTGGGTATGTCTCCAGAAACAAATTGCTGTTTTAAAGATAATGCCCCAAAAGGAAAGCTAAAATATTCGATCAGCTGGCGATTACGAAAATAAGTAATTTCCGTACTACCGCCACCAATATCTATTGTAATACCTTCTTCAAAAGAGGTTGAATTCATAACAGCTAAATAGCCATAATACGCTTCTTCATATTCAGAAAGGATTCGAAGTTCGATTCCTGTTCGTTCTTTTACAAGATGCGTAATCTCTTCTTTGTTGGTTGCCTGACGTATTGTAGCTGTACCCACGCAAATTACGTGCTGTAACTTATGGTACATAATACTTTCTTGAAATTGTTCAAGAGTATGAAGTAAAACAGAAAGACCTTCCTCGGTAAGTTTACCTTCAACCAAATAATTACGCAGTCTAGCTGAAACTTTTGTATTTTCAATTTCACGATAAGAGCCACTATTTTGTTGTTCATATAAAACAAGACGTATCGTGTTGGAACCGATGTCAATAATGCCATATTGCTCGTATATCATTGCTTCACCTTATTTCTGAGGAATACATTTGCTGAAATCTCCAAATGATTAAAGGAAAAAATAACTACTATATATATTGTACAAAACGATTGTAACGGTTTCCACTATTAGTTTGCCTGTAACTATTTGTTTTTGAATAATTGTGTCTTTTCTTTCTAATTTCTATACAAAGAAACGGAAAACAAATTCGTGCTTTCTATCATTTGTTGCAAACAAAGGACCTCACATGATAAGGTAGAAAGGAAAGGAGGACAGGGTATATGATGTCACATTCTTCTCACGCACAGCCCGCTCCATCAGCCGAGCAGCTCCCACAAGCGATATTCATTGTAAATCGCCATGCAAAATCAGCAACAGATCCAAAATATTTATACTGGCTGAAGAAAAGAGCAATCGAAAAATTAATTCAAGAGGGAAAAGCTAAAAAAGAAGGTCTGCATTTCTCAAAAAATCCCAAATTTAGCAAACAACAATCGGATGTACTAGTACAAGCTGGTGATTATTATTTTCACATCCCGCCTTCCAAAGATGACTTCCAAAAGCTTCCCCATCTTGGCGAACTCAATCAAGCGTATCGAAATCCTAAAACACATATGTCACTTTCTTTAGCAAAAAAACTACTTCAACAATATATTGGCACAGAAGCCTATGAACAAGAAAAGAAAATCTTACAACCCAAACCTTGGTACCAGCGTTCCTATACAAGAAAGTAAAACATGCTACGATATCAGTAGAATTCATAATAAAAGAGGAGACCAATACATATCCAATTTGGTCCCCTCTTTTATTCATCATTTCATGTATTTACACGCTGAAATGATTTCCTTGTCCAATGCCTATCCTCAAATTAACATTTTACTTTACCTTTATATTTGCAGCTTGATAAAAATCTACCTTTTCCTTATTGTAATCTTTTGTAGCATTATTAAACTGATCAATCTTATCTTCCGCATCTTTATATAAACTGTTTGTGTCTTTTACTTTATCATTGATGGATTTCAACTTTTCATCCTTCGTTTGAAGCATAGTGTATAACTCTTTTTCTGATTGTATTGCTTTTTTATAAGAATCATACATTTGGATAAAAGAGTCATAGCGATCTTTATACAACTTTTCAATTTGTTTCGCTTGATCTTTTAGTTTCCCATTTTCAATATTATTTGTTTTAGAATCTGCATTCTTCATTTCCTTTTGAGCATTATTCAATATATCTTTTTCGGTATCTAATGTTTTTTGTCGCTGATCCAAAGTTTGTATAGCTTCACCAATCATCGGCTGCACAGATGCATTGGAATCTTTTCCTTGCTGTAATATTTTCGAATATAGCTCTTTGTCCTTCTGACCAAGAGAATCAAATGTAGCTGTTTGTTGAAACATTGCCTTTTCTTGCGTTGCTGCCTTTTCAAAAATAGTATACAGTTCTTGTTCTGACTTCGAACCTACGCAACCTGATAAAACAAGCATGGTTACTGCAATCCCCATAATTTTATATTTAAACACTTTCTGTCACCAATCCTTACTATCAATTGTCATACCATGAACTTTCCGTTACATAATAAATTCCATATTATCGTTCAAAGTCACATTTGTTTCACTACTAACATCTATCACTACAAGGCATAGCTCCTATAATTCTTCACTTCCTTATATTATCAATCCTATCACAAAAAACTTCTTATGCAGAATGGTATTGCTATCTAATTCATATGAAATAAAATAACAGTATTCATTTTATCCCTCTATTATTAAATATACTAGTGGGTATTTATTTTATGAAAAAACTTGTTCCATTTTTAATCATACCACATATGTATATAATGAAAAATGAAACATTTAGGGGGCATCCATCATACAAAATTCATCTGATGTAGCTCGGTATATAACGGGACTTTTGCTTGCACTAAAACTGCTTCTACAATCATTTGGGATTACAATTTTTACAAACGCACAAATCGATGCCATTGCCAACGTTGTATCTTTTCTATATATTCTCTATTTTGGCTATAAAAATAATTATATTGGAAAAAAAGGAATCGAACAAAAAAAATTATTAAAAAAGCACAATCTTCATTAAGGGACCTTCTACAGGTTCCTTTTTTCCATAATTGCGCCAATAGCCTCATATGTTCCATAGCTTACATTTTGCATTTGATACGTATAGCTAGCACTAAAAGGAATGCTTGCACTGCCGCTCTCATTACCAACTTTTACTTGAAATAGTAGCGTAGCAAGTTCTCCTGATTTCAAAGTTACAATTCTCCAACGCATAATTCGAAATAGCAAATCTGCTGTTCCTAATTCGGTTTTAAGAGTATTAGGTACATACATTACTGCATCCCGTAGCATATGACTAATAAATAAATGGGTTATTTCTTCCTCACTGTTATTTGTAACATCTATAACTATATCAACGACATCTCCAACTGCATAGGTTAAATGAGATGAGAACCGTGGATCTTTCTCTCGATTTCTTATTCGTATTACAACCTCTATTGACGGTGAATTGCTTTTCATGCTAGTTTGTAAAATCAAGTTGAGAGCACCTCCACAATTTCAATTTATCTAGTTTTTAAGTTGAAATGCTTAAAAAAACATGGACGTTTATAATACCGAATAAGATAGGTTATCTAGTCTAGAACCATACATTATATGATGGGATGAAATCTGCAAAAAAATCATAAATTAAAATGGACAACGTATGAGAGATGAAAAATGACTCTTTGCGTTCAAAAGTTATTGTATATATAAGTGCACTAACAAACTAGACATCATGGTATCAAGTTATAAAAGAAAGAACTTACTTGTCTAAATGGGAATAACAGTATATTAATAAGTATACAGGGATGATTCCTACATTTCTATCTTTTCACCAATACTT
>NZ_JBXKMX010000068.1:0-2710 GCF_056992975.1 Ectobacillus sp.
TCGGAATGATCGCCATGATGGCAGCAAGTATGGGGAAATATGCAGGCTATTCATCTTCGGTGGGGTCTATGAATGACTTAGTGGCACAAATGCCTAAGGCTTTGCAGGTCATGTTTAACTTGAATTACTTTGATTTATCGAAGGTAAGCGGATATTACGGCATGTTATTTATTTATCTACTTCTTATGACAACAATTCATGCATCCTTACTTGGGGGAACCATTATTACAAAAGAAGAGCAAGATAAAACGGCAGAATTTCTATTCGTAAAACCTGTTTCCAGAGCAACGATTTTAACAGCAAAGCTAGCAGCAGCTATTGTAAACATTGTTATTCTCAATCTTGTTACCTATTTCTCTTCCCTTGTTTTTATTGCTCCGTATCAAAATGGAGAGGTTGTGAATGTGGATATAGCCAAATTAATGATTGGTATGCTACTGCTTCAGTTGCTGTTTGTAAGTATCGGTGCAAGTGCAGCGGTATTCAGTAAACATCCGAAATATGCTTCTTCGCTTTCAACGGGTATCTTGCTCGTTACATTTCTACTATCTCGGGCAATTGAAATCAATAGTAAGCTAGAATTTTTACAATATATAACGCCGTTTAAATATTTCGAAGCAAAGACGATTATGTATGGTGGTACATTTCAACCGGTATTCTTAGTGCTCACATGTAGTATCATTGGGGTATTAGGAATTATGATGTATCGTGTGTATGAGCAAAAGGATGTACTTGTGTAAGAGTAAGTAACTTATAGCATGGCCTTTTTACAAAAAAACTACGATGGCATTCGTAGTTTTTTTGTGCATTTATTTAATCAAACGTTTGGTTAGATGCTACTAGTGGCTTTTGCTTCATATAAGAATGGAAACGATATTTATATCTTGTATGATAAGCGATATGGTAGAATGGAAATGTTGTTTGGATTTTTGTGAATAGATTTGTTGCTAACGAAAAAATAGGTATAGATTGAGTTAGAAAATTTATTCATATAGGAATCATGCACAAAAGGAGGAATTTCAGTATGAGTTACAAGGCTGTTTTTTTAGATATTGATGGCACACTTGTACCGCATGATAGAAGTATGTCAGCAGCAACGCAGCAGGCGGTTCAACGTTTAAAAGAAAAGAATCTCCATGTCATCATTGCAACAGGACGTGCACCGTACTTTGCTGAGTCCGTTGTAAAACAATTAGGTATTGATTCATTGATTTTCTTTAATGGTAATTTCGTCCTTCACGATGGAAAAGTTATCCACCGGGCGCCAATTAAGAAAAACGTGCTGGAAAAATTGAATATACAATCGGATGAAAATAACCATCCGCTCACATATCTTGCTGGATCTGAATTTCGTGTATCGCAAACGGAACACCCCTATGTACAAGAGGCGTTTCGAAATGATACGTATAAACCGAAGCAGGCTTCCAACTCCTTTTGGTTAGAGAAGGATATTTATCAGCTGTTTCTTCATTGTGAAATAAATGAAGAACGTGCATACCAGCAAACCATTCCGGAATTATACTTTAGAAGATGGAGTCAGCCGGGTATGCGTACATGTGATGTGAACCTTTCTAATGGAACGAAGGCAACAGGCATTGAGAAAATGCTGAAGAAAATAGGGGTTGCGCCCGATGAGGCTGTAGCATTTGGAGATGGATTAAATGATGTAGAAATGCTATCTGCTGTTGGTATGGGGGTAGCAATGGGAAATGCAAGTAAGGAAGTCCAAGCTCATGCCAATATGGTAACGAAATCAGTAGACGAAGACGGTGTAAAGCACGGATTAGAAATGTTAGGCCTACTATAAGAAACTCAATATTTATTTTTGATTCAGTATAAGGAGTGAAACGATGATTGACAACTTCCTGTTGCAGAAAAGTGATGATTCTGCAACTCGTAAAAGGTTTCCTTTACTTGCACCATTTTTTGTGCATTATCTTATTATTTTGCTTGGAACACTGTTGCCATACTACAAAAATACAGAGAATATTCCGATGGCCTTTAATGCAAGGGCGGATACATGGTTGCAATGGGATAGTCTTTGGTATTTACAAATTGCTCATAAAGGGTACCAGACGACGACTTCCACCGCTTTTTTTCCGTTTGTACCGCTTCTATTAAAAGCTGTAAATAATGTGTATGTCGTTCTATTTATAACGGCGATTGCTTTTCTTATTTGTATGTATTTACTCCAAGAATTTTTTAAACGAATGAATATGACCGATGAGCAAATAAGGATGGGCATTTGGTTGTTTGCATTAAATCCATGTGCATTTTATTATACAACACTTTATACGGAGTTATGGACTGTTCTGTTTTCCCTTGCTTCCCTTCATATGGCGATAAAAGGGAAATGGATCTATGCATTCTTATTTGCTGCTCCTTTAACGACAACCCGAGCTACCGCCTTAATATTCGGCGTTTTTCCGCTCATACTTTTTTTCATGTCGATACGTAAGCAAGATTGGAAGACGGTTACCAAATCTGTATTATGGGGATTAAGTACGGCGATTGGCTTGCTTAGCTATATGTTTTATTTATATATGACGTATAAGGATCCCTTCATTTTTTCGACTACGCAGAAGGTAAATTGGGATCATTACTGGGAATGGCCTTGGATACAAATGGTGCAAGGGTTTTTTGGGACAATCTTTGCTGATATACGAGACGGAAGACAAGGATTATGGCTTGTTAGTATGCTATTTGTCTA
>NZ_JBXKMX010000069.1:0-6974 GCF_056992975.1 Ectobacillus sp.
CACTTGCATCTTGAAGGAGCTAAGCTAATCGTAACGGATATTCATAAACAATCGGTACAACGGGCTGTGGATGAGTTTTCTGCAACTGCAGTTGATCCAACTGACATATATGAAGTGCAGTGTGATATATTCTCACCATGTGCATTAGGCGCTGTTATCAATGATGAAACCATTCCTGCTATAAAAGCAAAGGTAATTGCTGGGGCTGCTAATAATCAATTAAAAGAAGCACGTCACGGGGAGATAATTTATGAAAGAGGAATTGTCTATGCTCCTGACTATGTGATTAATGCAGGTGGAGTGATAAATGTAGCAGATGAGCTATATGGATACAATCGGGAACGCGCACTTAAAAAAGTAGAAGGAATTTATGATAACATTACGAAAGTAATTGAAATTTCAAAACGGGATGGCATTCCCACATACTTAGCTGCAGACCGACTAGCTGAAGAACGAATTCAAAACATGAAACAGTCAAGAAGCACCTTTTTACAAAATGGTCATCACATATTAAGTAGAAGATAAGCAGAGAGAAAATGGGAATATATTCCGTTTTCCTGTAGTTTACGGAGGGAAGAAAATTGTCTAGTTTTTGCATACTTGCTATTAATCCGGGGAGCACCTCTACAAAAATTGGGGTTTTTGTAGATGAACAGGAAATATTTATAGAAAACATTCGTCATAAGGAAGAAGAAATTGCAGCATTTGCTCATATTTTTGATGAGTATGAGTTTCGAAAAAGTACGATATTAGAAGTGCTTGATTTACATGGGGTAAACGTATCAAATTTAAGTGCAGTGTGTGGTCGAGGCGGACTAATTCGTTCTGTTAAGGGTGGAACGTATGAAGTAAATGAAGCAATGTTAAAGGATTTAAGAGAAGGATATAATGGGTTCCATGCTTCCAATTTAGGTGCAGTACTGGCCCATGAAATTGCTTCCTCACTACAAATTCCATCTTTCATCGTAGATCCGGTTGTAGTAGATGAAATGGATGACATTGCTAGAATTAGTGGTGCTGTTGGAATCGAACGAAGAAGCATCTTCCATGCGCTAAACCAAAAAGCAGTTGCAAGAAGTGTTGCAAAAAAAATCGGTAAAAAATATGAAGAATTAAATATGATTGTTGCTCACTTAGGCGGAGGAATTACAGTAGGGGTACATCATAAGGGAAGAGTAATTGATGTAAATGATGCCTTTTACGGGGAAGGTCCGTTTACGCCTGAGAGAGCTGGAAGTGTTCCAGTAGGCCAGCTAATTGATCTATGTTTTTCTGGAAAATATACACGTGAAGAAGTAATGAAGAAAATGGTAGGGCAAGCTGGTTTAGCAGCCTTACTTGGTACAAAGGATGCAAGTAAAATTGAAAAGTTAATAGCAGATGGAGATAAAGAAGCAAGGCTGATATATAGTGCAATGGCATACCAAATTGCAAAGGAAATTGGAGCGGATAGCACTGCATTGCATGGAAAAGTAGATGCAATTGTGTTAACGGGTGGATTAGCGTTCAGCGAATTACTCGTTCATGAAATTATGGAACGCGTTCAATGGATTGCTAATGTGTTTGTTGAGCCAGGAGAAAATGAACTACAGGCACTTTCCCAAGGTACATTACGAGTACTGCGTGGTGAAGAAGAAGTAAAAGAATATGTTATTCCTAACGAAAATGGGAGGTAAGTACTATGGCAACGGATTATGATCTCGTCATTATTGGAGGCGGTACCGGGGGATACGTAGCTGCCATTCGTGCAAGTCAACTTGGGTTAAAAACAGCCATAGTAGAAAATAAAAAATTGGGGGGTACATGCCTACACGCAGGATGTATTCCCAGTAAAGCGTTACTTCGAAGTGCAGAAGTATTTGCTACTGTAAAAAAAAGTGCGCAATTTGGTGTGCAAACGGGCGATGTATCACTTGATTTCACAAAGGTACAAGAGCGCAAACAAAAGATTGTGGACCAGCTTCATCGTGGTGTTATGCAACTTATGACAAAGGGGAAAATAGATATTTACGAGGGATATGGTCGCATTCTTGGGCCATCCATTTTTTCCCCCCTACCAGGAACGATTTCAGTTGAAATGAACAGCGGCACGGAAAATGAAATCCTCATTCCGAAATATGTCATACTTGCAACGGGGTCTCGTCCTAAAACATTGCCTGGTCTTACCATTGATGGTGAATATGTTTTAACATCGGATCATGCGTTGCAAATGAAAGAACTACCTTCCTCTATCATTATTATTGGAGGCGGTGTCATCGGAGTAGAATGGGCATCTATGCTAGCTGATTTTGATGTAAATGTAACCGTTATTGAGTATGATTCTCGTTTGCTTCCCCTGGAGGATGAAGATATTTCGAAAGAAATGCAGCGTTTGCTGAAGAAAAAGGGAGTTACTGTCGTGACGAGTGCGAAAGTAATGGGAGATACTCTTGTGCGAGGGAAAACCGTATCGATTCAAGCAGAGCGAAATGGTGAAATAAAAGAATATACAGGTGATAAAATACTTGTTTCCACTGGACGCCAAGCAAATATAGAAAACTTAGGTCTTTCGAATACAGATATTGTTATAAAAAATGGATGTATTGAAACAAATGAATATTATCAAACGAAAGAACCCCATATTTATGCGATTGGTGATGTCATTGGCGGATTGCAGCTTGCACATGTTGCATCTCATGAAGGGATAATAGCAACAGAGCATATGGCAGGTCTAAAGCAACAGCCCATCAACTATGAAATAATATCAAAATGTGTATATAGCAATCCAGAAGTTGCATCAGTTGGACTAACGGAGAAGGCTGCTATAAAGCGTGGCTACAAAGTGAAAACAGGGACGTTTTCCTTTCGTGCTATTGGCAAGGCACTCGTATACGGGGAAAAAGATGGCTTTGTAAAGCTAGTTGTTGATGAAGATACGGAAGACCTTCTTGGTTGTCATATGATTGGACCTCATGTTACAGATTTGATATCTGAAGCGGGGCTAGCAAAACTATTAGATGCAACTCCGTGGGAAATAGGAAAAACCATTCACCCTCATCCATCCCTATCTGAAGCAATTGGAGAAGCAGCTTTAGCTGTCGACGGAAAAGCTCTTCATGCATAAAAAGTAGAGATGAGAAGATTCTTCACTGCCATCCGTTTTTATGAAATTAGGAGGAGATAGCAATGACTGAATATACTATAAATCGTCATCAGGAGCTTGGATTGTCTGATTCTCGTGTATTAGATATGTATCGTACGATGGTGGAGGCACGTAGAATAGACGAACGTATGTGGTTATTAAATCGTGCTGGGAAAATCCCATTCGTTGTTTCGTGTCAGGGACAAGAAGCCGCGCAGGTAGGAGCTGCTTTTGCTTTAAATCCCGCAATAGATTATATATTGCCCTACTATAGAGATATGGGGGTTGTTCTTACATTTGGTATGACAGCGAAAGATTTGCTGCTTTCTGCATTTGCCAAAGCGGAAGAACCAAACTCTGGCGGGCGTCAAATGCCCGGCCATTTTGGACAAAAGAAGAATCATATTGTTACAGGGTCATCTCCTGTGACAACGCAAGTCCCGCATGCTGTCGGAATGGCACTTGCAGGACGATTAGATGGGAAAAATCTTGTTACTTTTGTAACGTTCGGTGAAGGTTCTTCCAATCAGGGTGATTTTCATGAAGGAGCAAATTTTGCTGCTGTTCATAAACTACCTGTTATATTTATGTGCGAAAATAATAAATATGCAATTTCTGTTCCGATTGAAAAACAACTAGCTTGTGTCAATGTTTCCGATCGCGCTGTTGGATATGGGATGCCTGGTGTTACAGTAGATGGAAATGATCCGCTAGAAGTTTACAAAGCTGTGAAAGAAGCAGCCGATCGTGGTCGCTCTGGTGAAGGGCCTACATTAATTGAAGCTATTTCCTATCGCCTAACTCCTCATTCCAGTGATGATGATGATCGTTCTTATCGCAAACGTGAAGAAGTAGAAGAGGCGAAGCGGAAAGACCCCCTATATACATTTACTGCCTATTTAAAAGGAGTCGGGGTTCTCACAGATGAAGTGGAGAAACAGATTGAAAGTGAGATCATGCAAATTATTGACGAAGCAACAGAATACGCGGAAAGAGCGCCATATGCAGAGCCAGAATCAACACTAAACCACGTATATGCTAGGGGGAATAATGATGCCAATTAAATCCTATATTGATGCCATTACGCTTGCTATGCATGAGGAGATGGAACGTGATAATCATGTATTTATTTTAGGGGAAGATGTCGGGAAAAAGGGCGGTGTATTTAGAGCAACGCAAGGTTTGTATGAGACGTTTGGGGAAGCAAGAGTAATGGATACTCCTCTAGCAGAATCTGCAATTGTCGGTGTAGCGATTGGCGCTGCTATGTATGGAATGCGCCCCATCGCAGAGATTCAGTTTGCAGATTTTATTATGCCAGCTGTAAACCAAATTGTTTCGGAAGCCGCTAAGATTCGATATCGTTCTAACAATGATTGGAGTTGTCCGATTACGATTCGCGCACCATTCGGTGGTGGTGTTCATGGTGCTTTGTATCATTCACAATCAGTAGAAGCACTTTTTGCCAATCAACCAGGACTGAAAATTGTTATACCATCCACCCCTTATGATGCAAAAGGTCTATTAAAAGCTGCCATTCGTGAT
This sequence comes from Ectobacillus sp., assembly GCF_056992975.1. NCBI lineage: Bacteria > Bacillati > Bacillota > Bacilli > Caryophanales > Bacillaceae > Ectobacillus > Ectobacillus sp. The sequence goes on from NZ_JBXKMX010000069.1 coordinate 4,667, forward strand.
GAAGATCCTGTTTTGTTTTTTGAACATAAACGTGCATATCGCCTTATTAAAGGGGAAGTACCTGACGAAGATTATGTTCTCCCGATTGGAAAAGCAGATGTGAAACGAGAAGGGGAAGACATTACCGTCATTACGTATGGTCTTTGTGTCCATTTTGCCTTGCAGGCTGCTGAAAAAGTAGCCCAAGATGGTATCTCTACTCACATATTAGATTTGCGCACTATTTATCCACTTGATCAAGAAGCAATCAAAGAAGCAGCTTCCAAAACAGGAAAGGTGTTACTTGTGACAGAGGATACGAAAGAAGGAAGTGTAATGAGTGAGGTAGCAGCTATTATTGCAGAGCATTGTTTATTTGATTTAGATGCCCCAATCGCCCGTTTAGCTGGACCGGACGTCCCTGCTATGCCGTATGCACCGACGATGGAGAAATTTTTCATGGTAAATCCAGATAAGGTAGAACATGAAATGCGCAAGTTATATGCATTTTAAGGAGGGAAGTTGATGGGAGTCGAAATTATAACGATGCCACAGCTTGGTGAAAGTGTAACGGAAGGTACCATAAGTAAATGGCTTGTACAGACTGGTGATCATGTTAATAAATATGATCCATTAGCAGAAGTGATGACAGATAAAGTAAATGCAGAAATTCCTTCGTCCTTTACAGGGGTAGTTAGTGAAATAATTGCACAAGAAGGTGATACGTTGGTTGTAGGTGCAAGTATTTGTAAACTAATTACGGAAGAAACAGAACGTACCGTAGTGCAAGAAGAACGAGAAATTCAACAAACTCAAGACACGCTGAAGGATTCATCTATGCCTAAGGCTAGATATTCTCCTGCTGTTTTAAAGCTAGCCCATTTGCATCATATCGATTTAGCGACAATACAAGGAACTGGGTTACAAGGACGTATTACACGCAAGGATGTACTTCGTATAGCTGATAAGGGAACGATTACTTCTTCAATAGAACAAGTGTCAATACCTATGAAAAACGAAGAAGTAGTAGAAAAGAAGGAAGCTATTACGTCTCCTTCTTCATATGATGTAGAGGTCCCAGTTTCATCAATCCGGAAAGCAATTGCAGCCAATATGGTGCGAAGTAAACAAGAAGTGCCTCATGCTTGGATGATGGTAGAAGTGGATGTAACTAATCTAGTAGCATATCGTAATCAAATTAAGGATGAATTTAAGACGAGAGAAGGATTTAATCTAACATACTTTTCCTTCTTCGTGAAAGCTGTTGCAAGAGCATTAAAAGAGTATCCACAAATGAATGCAATGTGGGCGGGAGATAAAATTATCCAGAAAAAAGATATTAATATTTCAATTGCTGTAGCAACTGATTCTGAGCTGTTCGTACCGGTTATTAAGCGGGCAGATGAGAAAACAATAAAAGGAATTGCTCGTGAAGTAAATAATTTGGCTGGGAAAGTAAGAACGAACTCCCTTGGTTTGGATGATTTGCAAGGAGGGACGTTCACTGTTAACAACACAGGTACATTTGGATCGATTCAATCGATGGGGATTATTAATTATCCGCAAGCAGCAATCGTACAAATCGAATCGATTGTTAAGCGTCCGGTTGTTATGGATAACGGATATATTGGCGTTCGTGATATGGTAAATATTTGTTTATCTCTTGATCATCGTGTATTAGATGGGCTCATTTGTGGCCGGTTTTTACAACGCGTCAAAGCGATACTAGAAAGTGTATCGAAGGAAACAACCTCTATTTATTAAAAAGAAGTGATGCAAAAAGGACACTGCCCTTTTTGCATCACTTCTTTTAAAATGGCGCGTATTTCTATTGATTATTTATTATCCGAACTCCGTCTACAAAATATTGAACTCGGTTCTATGTTTGGAATTGTAGTGAAGGATGGGAAAATCAGAGGATTGGCTAGTGGAGAAAATTGGAAAGGAAAGAATCCAAAATATTTTGCTTGCTATGGTAAATAATGAGGGTGACCTTCGACTCATTTTTAAAAAGTAACATAAGAAACATCTCTTTTTTCTAGCATACTACATAAGCTATACTGTTACTTAAGAATGAAAAGAGAAAGGTTAGTATAAATGGGATATGTAGAAGAGGTTCGGAAGCTTGTTGGTCATGCTCCGTTGATACTTGTTGGAGCTGTCGTGTTAGTATTGGATGGGAAAGGAAATATTTTACTGCAGCAACGCACGGAACCTCATGGGAAATGGGGCCTTTTAGGGGGGTTAATGGAGTTAGGTGAATCTCCAGAAGATACAGCCCGGCGAGAGGTGTTTGAAGAAGCAGGAATTGATGTTGGCAAACTTAGGC
>NZ_JBXKMX010000070.1:0-4342 GCF_056992975.1 Ectobacillus sp.
AAATATCCAACATCAAGCGGATTGCTTTTCCTTGCTTCTTTCTATAGCTTTCTTTTTCTTTGTTTTAGGTATTCTAAATAGCAGCAGCAATCCCGCACTAAGTATTAATGTCCACACAAGAGCAAATTTATTACTGCTAACATATATTCCTAAAATAGGTATCAACATAAAAAAGAAGATCTTCATATAATAATTTGCTTTAAGATTAATGGACATGAATACAGCAATTAAAACTAGCACCGAAGGAATGAGATTATTACCCAAAAATGACTGATTCGTGTAATTTGCGTAGAAATAGTACGCAAATGATCCCAATATGGCAAATAAAGAAAGATAAAATCTGATAAACGGTCTTTTAGAAAACAGTATCCAAACGACAAGAAAATTAATACCTGTACATATACCAACAATCATTAATGTATGATAAAACGTATTGAAGGGATCTTTCATAAAGCTAAAAATGTAGCTGAAATTCAAAATAATAGCTGCAACCGCCAAAATTTTGAGGACTGGTTTTCCTCGGTACATCACCAGTTTCTTTTTCTTCCTTGACGATCTCGATCTGGAAGGCGAATATTCTCCCGCCTCCTCTTCGTCTGTTTTTTCCTCTTTAAAACTTATAAGCCATTCCTTAAATCCTCTTTGATGCTCTTCCTTTTCCGCTTTATACCTCGTTGGGAAATCTGTTTCATTAGATTTTTCGTCATAAACTTTTTCTTTTTGTTGGTCTGAATTAGAATAAAAATTCAAGCAATATTCACCTCAAAGGTTAGTATGTCATATTCAAATGCGAGTGTAAAAAACTCCAATTAAAAAAGCGAAATAATCTATTCTTTGATATCTTATTCCTTACGTTTCCTTTCACTTTTATCATGATAAGCGTGTCAATGTGAAATTTCAAGGTTCTATTTCCCTATATCGCTCTTCTGGCAATTAAGCTATACATTATAATTCCATCCTCTGTGGTGAAGTTCTGCTCCATGGATGGCTTAACGGGGAGAGCGTTAGAGCTACAAGAATTAAATGGATTTTAGAGCTAATAAGAGACAATATTTTTGTTATTCCATTATCGGGCCATTTAATTGAATTAATCTAACCGTTTCTTGAGGAAACGGTTAGAAATACGAGAGAAAGTATTTTCACTCGTATTTCTTTAAAACAATAGCTGCGTTATGACCTCCGAAGCCAAATGAGTTAGATAGACCGATATTTATTTTCACTTGACGAGCAAAAGATGGAACATAATCTAAATCACATAATGAATCAGGGTTTTCTAAGTTTATTGTTGGAGGAACTATTCCTTCCTTTAAGCTCATTGCCAAAGCAATTGCTTCAACTCCACCAGCTGCCCCTAACATATGACCAAAGATAGATTTATTAGCTGTTACTGGAATCTGATAAGCATGCTTTCCAAACAGCTGCTTAATAGCCATCGTTTCGGAGATATCTCCCACTTTTGTACTTGTTGCATGGGCACTAATAACATCAATTTCTTCAGGCGATATATTGGCATTTTTTAAAGCTGATCTCATTGCAAGATAGGCCCCTTTACCTTCCGGATGTGTAGCTACGATATGGTAAGCGTCTGAACTTGCACCATATCCAATGACTTCTGCATAAATCTTTGCCTCTCTACTTAAAGCATGAGATAAAGATTCTAAGATTAGAATTCCAGCTCCTTCTGACATGACAAATCCATCTCGATTTTCATCAAATGGACGACTAGCTTTAATGGGATCATCGTTTCTAGTTGATAATGCTGTAGCATTACCAAAGCTTGCAATTGATAAGTCTGTTATAGCTGCTTCTGTTCCACCTGCAAACACTACGTCAACTTCTCCAGAACGAATTAGTCTAAAGGCTTCTCCAATAGCAGTATTTCCAATGGCACATGCAGAAACAGGTGACATAGAAGGTCCCATTGCGTTCCATTTAATACTAATTTGTGCTGCAGCAGCATTAGAAATCATAGCTGGTACTAGAGTTGGGCTGACTTTTCTTGGCCCCTTCTGTCTGAGCGCATCAATATTTTCAATAAAGGTTTGAATTCCTCCTATGCCCGAACCAACGTATACACCTAACCTTTCTGCATCTATTCTTTCAAGGTCTAACTTCGAATCTGTCCAAGCTTGTTCAGCTGCAGCCAAAGCAAATTGAGAAAAGCGATCTAAACGTTTTGCTTCTTTCTTGCCTAAAATTTCATCTGCATCAAAATCTCGAATAATACCTGCAATTTTTGCCTTATGATTAGTAACATCAAATGTATCTATAAGGGATATACCAGACTCCCCATTAATCAGATTGTTCCAAAATGTTTTGAGGTTGTTTCCTATAGGAGAGACTACGCCCATACCAGTAATCACAACTCTTTCCACTTTTCATCACTCCAAATCAATATTATACTTGTATTTTACGGTACTTTTATCCTATTACAAGTGATTGTTTATCCTAGTATAACTACCACTAGGTTAAATTGGTATGATGAGGAGTTTTAAAAATGAATGATAAAACTAGGCTTGAAGCATTGTCGACATTCTTAAAAGCTAAGCGTGCCCAAATTAAGCCAGAGTCAATCGGTTTGCCTGCCGGAACCCGGAGAAGGACACCTGGGTTACGAAGAGAAGAGGTTGCACAATTAGCAGGTGTAAGTACCACTTGGTATACATGGCTAGAGCAAGGAAGAGATATAAAAGTTTCTTCAATTGTACTTGATTGTATTTCTACAGCTCTGCAATTAAATAATGATGAAAGAGACTACTTATATGATCTGGCATTAGAGGCAAAATCAGAAATTACCCATCAAAAAAAGGATCAATCAGAGCTTAGCCCTTCTTTAAAGCGAATACTAGCTGAATTAACATATTGTCCTACTATCATTACGGATCGACATTGCAATATTGTAGGCTGGAATCCTGCTGCTGCTCATATTTTTATAGATTTTGAACAAATACCGAAAGATCAAAGAAATTTGATTCATTTAGTGTTCACCAGAAAAGAATTAAAAGCATTGGCAGCCAATTGGGAACATTTTGCGAAAGGTTTTCTTGCCATTTTCCGTACCTATTATGGACGATATTTAGGCGATGAATGGTACAACCAATTTATTAAAGAAATGAGTCATTCCCATCCAGAATTCCAAGATTTATGGAAAGAAAGTCAAGTAAGTAAGGCTCCAGAATTGCTCATTGAATTCAGACATGCTAAAGCAGGTAAAATGTTGTTTAATTTAACTTCTCTCCAAGTTCAAGGTGATATGGATTTACGGTGCAGTATCTATACACCTGTAGAGGAAACAGATACAGAAAATAAATTAAAGCGACTAATGAAGAGGGTTTCCGTTGAAAATTAATAAAGTAATATTACTTCGCTAGCGAAATGGTAATGATTACTGAATAAAGTCATCATTCCTTATTGGGAAAAGTGTTAACTTTACGTTACTCTCTGGTTCCACGGCAGATGGTATTAGTTGAGGAAAAATAAGCTAATTTACATTCGTTATTCTTTTTTAGTTATTCCATTATAGGGCGTTTTAATGGAATAAAAGAAGAGCATATATTATACATGACTAATATGTGCCTTCTTTATTTTTAAGGATTTTTATAATTTAGGTCTTGATAATAGAATAAGCAACAATAACTTGTCTACAGATTAGGAAGGCAATGACAAGTTTAGTAAGCAAAGGTTACAAATTGATCCTATCCTTACCCACGTTTCTATCTCCAATTAAAATGGCTCATACAATTTTAATAGGCTTCAGATCTACTCCGAACCCCCTCCATACCCCTTTGCAACCCCCTTCCAAGTAATAAATCAGTACAATACAAAATAAAAACAAGTACATAATCATTTTCGCACTGCTAAGAAATTTGCAAAAAATTCCCACTTTCTTTCGTTTTGTCTTTATTTGTTAAGTAGAGGGACAATTTTGAATGTCTACTTAGGATGGGAGGAAGGAAGATGGCGGTGTACCGACTTGTGCAGGTGAATTTTTGGCAAGATGATTTTGTATTGGAATTGACTCCGGAAGAGAGATATTTTTATCTATATTTACTGACATGTACGAAAACGACGCAGTGCGGAATTTTTCCCTTGCCAAAACGGTTAGCGGAGATGGAGACAGGATATAACCGAGAAACGGTGGACAAGCTGCTTCAGCGTTTTATTGAGTATGGAAAAGTGCTGTATGATTCGGAAACAAAGGAAATCTATATGCCTAACTGGTTACGATACAACCCAATTACAAACACGAATGTGGAAAAGTGTGTGCTTCGCGAGTTGAAAAGTGTGAAAAGCAAGACGTTCCTACATATGTTTTTAGAAAAATGTATAGAAGAGGAGTTAA
>NZ_JBXKMX010000071.1:0-12045 GCF_056992975.1 Ectobacillus sp.
ACAGAATCCACTAAAGTAGATGCAGGGATTTTAGTTTTTACTTCTTCAGCGAAGCTTACTGCTTCTGCTAATGTTTTGTTCATTTTCCAGTTACCAGCGATTATAGGTTTACGCATGATGTGCACCATCCTTATGATTACTTATCGTTTAGACAAACAACGCCTGGAAGCTCTTTACCTTCCATGAACTCAAGAGATGCGCCGCCGCCCGTAGAGATGTGGCTCATTTTGTCAGCTAAACCGAATTTTTCAACCGCTGCAGCAGAGTCGCCACCGCCGATTACAGAGTATACATCTGCAGATTCCGCTAATGCTACCGCTACTGCTTTTGTACCGTTTGCAAAATTATCAAATTCGAATACACCCATAGGTCCATTCCAGATAACTAATTTGCTGTTCTTGATTACGTCTGCATAAATTTTTTCTGTTTTCGGTCCGATATCTAGTCCTTGCCAATCGCTTGGGATAGCATCGATATCGACTATAGCTGTATTTGGATTTTCGCCAAATTCATCTGCAACCACTGCATCAATCGGCATATAGAAGTTAACACCTTTTTCTTTTGCCAATTGAATAAATTCTTTTGCAAGATCTAATTTATCTTCTTCACAAAGAGACTTTCCGATTTCATATCCTTGTGCTTTAACGAAGGTATAAGCCAATCCGCCGCCGATAATTAAATTATCTACTTTTTCAAGCAAGTTGCGAATGACACCAATTTTGTCTTTTACTTTTGCTCCGCCAATGATAGCTGTGAAAGGACGTTCTGGGTTTAACAATGCTTTTCCCAATACTTCTAGTTCTTTTTCCATTAAAAGACCTGATACGGCTGGTAAAAATTCTGCAATACCAGCTGTAGAAGCATGTGCGCGGTGAGCTGCACCAAATGCGTCATTTACATACAAATCAGCTAACGCAGCAAATTCTTTGGCAAGAGTAAGATCATTCTTTTCTTCACCTGCATAGAAGCGTACGTTTTCAAGAAGAACAACATCGCCTTCCGCTAAGCCATTTACAACAGCTTGTACTTCAGGGCCATACGCTGCATCCGTTTTAATAACTTCTTTCCCAAGAAGCTCACTTAAACGCTTTGCAACAGGAGTCAAGCGCATTTCTTCCACTACTTGACCTTTTGGACGACCAAGATGGCTTGCTAAAATAACTTTCGCACCCTTTTCTACTAAGAATTGAATCGTAGGAAGTGCAGCACGAATACGTGTTTCATCTGTAACTTGACCGTCTTTCATTGGTACGTTGAAGTCAACACGACAAAAAACACGCTTTCCTTTAACATCTACATCACGAATTGATTTTTTGTTCATTGGATTTCCTCCATCTTTAGTAGGACATACAAAACCCATTCATCAGCTTACCACAATTTTCTATAAAGTTGAATAAGTCTAAGGTGTTTTACTTAGAAAAGCATGATTATCATTAAAACATTCAAGAAAGTAAGAAAAAGAGAGGGAACAGTCCCTCTCTTCCCCAAGAAGTCAAATTTAGTTTTGTATGAATTAAAGACCTTTAGAAGCGATGTAAGCTACTAGGTCAACTACGCGGTTAGAGTAACCTGTTTCGTTATCGTACCAAGAAAGTACTTTAACCATGTTGCCTTCCATAACCATTGTGCTAAGAGCATCGATTGTAGAAGAGTTTGTGCAACCGTTGTAGTCGATTGATACAAGTGGTTCTTCGCTGTAGCCAAGATATCCTTTTAATTCGCCTGCTGCTGCTTCTTTGAATGCTGCGTTTACTTCTTCAACTGTTACAGTTTTGTCAAGTTCAGCAACTAAGTCAACAAGTGATACGTTAGGAGTTGGAACGCGAACTGCACCACCGTTTAATTTACCTTTAAGTTCTGGTAATACAAGAGCTACCGCTTTAGCAGCACCAGTTGTTGTAGGGATCATGCTCATTGCAGCTGCGCGTGCACGGCGAAGATCTTTATGTGGTAAGTCAAGAATTTGTTGGTCATTTGTGTATGAGTGAATTGTAGTCATCATACCGCGTTTGATGCCATATTTTTCGTTTAATACTTTAGCAAATGGTGCTAAGCAGTTTGTTGTACAAGAAGCGTTAGAAATAACGTTGTGTGCTGCTGGATCATATTTGTCTTGGTTAACGCCCATAACGATTGTAATATCTTCGTCACTTGCTGGAGCAGAGATAACCACTTTCTTAACTGTACCGCCTAAGTGTTTTTCAGCGTCAGCTTTTTTCGTGAAGCGACCAGTAGATTCTACTACTACTTCTACACCGTAATCACTCCAAGGCAATTGAGCTGGGTCACGTTCAGCAATAACTTTAATTTCTTTACCGTTAACAACAATGCTGTCACCGCTAACAGATACTTCTGCATTAAGAGCACCGTGTACAGAGTCATGTTTTAAAAGGTGTGCTAGTGTTGCTGCATTTGTTAAGTCGTTGATTGCTACCACTTCTACATCTTTATTATTTAGAGCCGCACGAAAAACAACACGACCGATACGTCCAAATCCATTAATACCAACTTTAACCATTTGATATTCCTCCTTGAAAGATCATTATTATATTAAGGGTTTCCCCTTATTAACTCTTTTGCTGCACCTTCATCTGTTACAAGTAATGAGGTGTGTCCTTGTCTGATAACTGCCTGAATTGCCTTTGCTTTTGAAGAACCGCCAGCTACTGCTATGACGTGAGGGATATTTTCTAAATCCTCAAGTTGCATGCCGACCGTTAACACTTTGTGAATCACTTCGCCTTGTTCATTGAAATAATATCCAAATGCTTCTCCAACTGCTTTGCCTTCTACAATTTTGTCCCAGTCTACTTCCGGTGTTTTACGTCTTTTCGCCATTGTAATTGCATCACCAATGCCATGAACTACAATAGTTGAAGAATGAATCAGTTCTAGAATCGATTTCACAGATGGTTCTGTCATAATGGAAGCATACACTTCACTACCAACATGGTCTGGAACGTACAAAAGTCGATACTTGCTGTTTGTGTTTTTTGCCATCTTAGCGCAAATTGTATTTGCTTCATTTTCCACGCTTTCGCCTATGCCTCCGCGTGCAGGTACAAACAATGTGTCCAAACTCTTGAGGTCTAAATCCATCATTTCTGCTACGGACGCAAGTGTCGTTCCACCTGTAACGGCAACAATATTGTGTGCTTCTAGACGCTTCCTTATACAAGCAACGCTTGCACGACCCATTTCTTGTTTCACCCAATTTGATTCGTCACTGTCACCAGCAACTACAAACACATCATCTAGACCTAGCATTTCTTTCAGCTTATCCTCTAATACATTCAGTCCAGATGCTTCGCGTATAAAATCATCAAGGGCAAGTACAAGCGATTCGCCTTCCTCTGTAACTGACATCCCAGAAGGAGTGACATGGATCAAATTTTGTGTCTTTAACACTTGAACTTCACTTCGTAAAACTCGTTCTGTCATGTTCAAGCTAGCTGATAAATTTCTGCGGCCAATTGGCTGTGAGAGCCGAATGTATTGCAAAATTCTCATTCTAGTTTGCATAACAGGTAGCAGATCGGGCAATAATTTTTTTGTGTAATCAATCCATGAACGCATATGCTTTCTCCTCACTGTCCATCGTCCACTTACTTGTTGGTCACAATAAGTCCCATAGTGACTTATTACGTCCCACTTACTTTAAAAATTTTTTCCCTGCTACGATTAATATTATAACAGGGGCATTTCTGTTATTCAAGCGGCAGCTATCTTGTTAAGCGCTTACTTATGACATCTTTGTGAATCCTCCCATATTGCACCACTTCTCCTTCGATTTCGACAACCGGAATCATCATTCCAAAGTTCTCAAGAAGCGTTTCATCCTCATATATATCTATCTCCACTAGCTCAAATTTGTATGCATGCCGCAGTTGCTCCAAAACCAATTTTGCATCCTGACATAACCCACATTGCTTCTTCCCATACAACACTAGCTTCATTGATACATCACATTCCAATCCGTTTACGTTTTGTGGCGCACGGAACGTTGCATTGTTCACGGTATTTCGCAACGGTTCTTCTAGAAATCGAAATTCTGTACCTTCCTTCCAGGAGTACAGCAAGCTTTTGATCAGAATACGGTTTATTTTTATTCTCCTCATCCACTAATCGCTTTAACAACTCTTTCACTCGCTTAGCCGATACACCTTCCTGTTCTGAAGATTGAAGCGCATGACTGAAGAAAAATTTCATTTCATATAACCCATAGGAGGTATCTACGTACTTATGACGGGTAGCACGACTAACTGTTGATTCGTGAATTTGTAATTCATCTGCAATTTCTTTTAGTGTCAGAGGTTTTATATGCAAGGGACCTTTTCGAAAAAAATCCTCTTGCCTGCGAATAATAGCTTGCATAACCTCTACTAGCGTCCGATCTCGTTGCTCCATGCTACGTAAAATCCAGTTAACCTGATGGTACTTTTCGGATAAATAAGTAGTTACCTCTTGCTCAGAATGGTTATCAAGAAGATTACGATAATCCGGATGAATACGAATCTTCGGGATATATTTTCGTTGCAATTCCACTACATATGTATCTGTATGCTTTATAACCTTTATATCTGGCGTAATATACGGAGATATATCATGGCTAAACGCAAGACCTGGCTTTGGCTGCAACGCCACAATTATATCTAACGCTTCTTGCAGCTGAGACGCATTTATATGCAACCGTTGTAGCAACCGTTTCCAATCCCTTCTTGCCAAGTCTTCAAAATGAAAGGAAACAAGCTGCTCTGCTAACTCATCTCGCTGATGTAAACGCTTTAATTGCAAACTAAGGCATTCCTGAAGAGAACGCGCTCCAACCCCAGCCGGTTCCATTGTTTGTAAAATAAGAATGGATTTCTTTACATCGGGTAGAGACGCTTGTAATATGTCAGCCAGTTCCTCTTCCGTATCTTCTATATAACCACTTTCATTTAGACAATCAATAAGCAACATAACCAATCTTTGCATATCCTTAGGTAGAACCATTTCACGCAACTGACTTTGCAAATGCTGCCAAAGTGTAACGGGTTTTTCACCATATATGTCCATTTGATTGTCTACAGTTCCTTTATGAAAGCCACCTAGTTCAATCAATGGGTTTTCTAGCATTTGCTCCTGCAAAAATTCAGTCAGTTCTTGGGCATTATATTGGAGCATCATAATCGACTGCCGCAATTCCTGTGTCATCACAAGTGAAAGTGATTGTTCAAGTGAAAGACCCACATTCAATTTCTTCTCCCCCTTACCCCATCCTAGTAGCGGGCAAATATGCCCAAAGAAAAAATCGAGCTAGCTATATGAAAATATCTATACTGTATATTGTACAATAAATTTTCTAAAAAATGGCATAAAAAACTGAAAATTCGCTAATTCCTTTAAAGATAAGGAAAAAGCTCAACCTGTAAACAGGCTGAGCTTTCGTACGCGCTCGAAGGGATTCGAACCCCCGACAGACGTGGTACCGGAAACCACCGCTCTATCCAACTGAGCTACGAGCGCAAATGGTCATAAAGATAGTATATAGACTATTTACTAAAAATGCAATGTTTAAAATTAGTTCATTCGGATAAGATGGAGAGGAATGAAAAGAAGGGATACCGCCCCACATAGCGAATAAAGAATACATACATATTTATAAAGTAAAATTCCTAAGTAGTTTCGTTTGACCTTTTTTGACCATAATTGTATCATAAGGATGAAAGATTTTTCTAAAAAGGGAGGAATACCAATGAACTTAATTCCTACAGTTATTGAACAAACAAACCGCGGAGAACGCGCGTATGACATCTACTCTCGTCTTTTAAAAGACCGTATTATCATGCTTGGTAGTGCTATTGACGATAACGTTTCTAACTCTATCGTGGCGCAGCTTTTGTTTTTAGAAGCACAAGATTCTGAAAAGGACATCCATTTATACATCAACAGCCCTGGTGGTTCTATCACAGCTGGTATGGCTATTTATGATACGATGCAATTTATTAAAGCTCCTGTTTCAACAATTTGCATCGGCATGGCAGCTTCAATGGGTGCATTCCTACTCGCTGCAGGAGAAAAAGGCAAACGTCTTGCTCTTCCTAACAGTGAAGTGATGATTCACCAACCGCTTGGTGGCGCACAAGGACAAGCGACTGAAATCGAAATTGCTGCTAAACGTATTCTATTCTTACGTGATAAATTGAACGGCATTCTAGCTGAACGCACAGGTCAACCGCTAGAAGTTATTTCACGCGACACAGACCGTGATAACTTTATGACAGCTGAACGTGCATTGGAATACGGTTTGATCGACAAAATCGTTTCTAAAAAATAAGAACAGTATACAAAAAAGACAATACAAAAGCCCACACATGGTGTGGGCTTTTGTATGTTTATGGAGAGAGTCCTAAATGGGAGGGGAACTGATCTTTGCAAATAATCGTTTGATACCGTCAGTTCGCTTTTTTCATATTTCCGGGCACAATCCTGGCTCTTTCGTTACCGCCTGCTCTCAGTTTCATCCTTTGCGGGCAAAATCCGTCCTCTTTTATTACCCTCACTCTACTTTTTCCTTATTTGCGGGCACAATTCGTTCTCTTTTGTTACCTTCACCCTGCTATTTCCTTGCTTGCGGACACAATTGGCTTTTATTACCGCCACTCTGCTTTCCCAGCTTCCAAGCACGAATCCTACTAAATCCTTCCCTTCCGAATTCATGAATGAGGCCACTGAAACATTGTACGTTTTCAGTGGCCCACTAAATGAAGTATATTCGCTTGTTTCGATTAATGTTCGTTTTCCACAAATTTAACTAATGCTTCTAACGCTTCCACTTCATCAGATCCATCGGCACTAACTGTAATAACGCTACCCGATCCGACAGCAAGACTCATAATCCCCATTATGCTCTTCGCATTAATCTTCTTATTCCCCTTCTCCACATAAACATCTGAATGAAATCGGTTTGCTTCCTGAACAAACAACGCTGCTGGTCGTGCTTGCAATCCAGTCTTTAATACTACTGTTACTTGTTTGTTTACCACTTTCATGTTCCCCCTTATTTTCTTGCGACCGGTTCCCCAGCTCGCAGTTTCTCCGCTATTTCATCTATTTTTCGTAAACGATGATTAATGCCTGACTTACTAATATTTCCACCAGACATCATCTCCCCTAATTCCTTTAACGTCACATCCTGATAAGCAATGCGCAGTTCTGCAATTTCGCGTAACTTATCAGGAAGTGAATCGAGTCCTGCGACCCGTTCAATATATTTTATATTTTCGATTTGCCGGAGTGCTGCGCCAATTGTTTTGTTTAAATTAGCCGTCTCACAATTGACAAGGCGATTAACAGAATTTCTCATATCGCGAAGAATACGAATATCTTCAAATCGAAGCAATGCATGATGCGCTCCGACAATATTTAGAAATTCAGTAATTTTTTCAGCTTCCTTTAAATACGTAATATACCCTTTTCGTCTTTCTAACGTTTTTCCATTTAAATCAAATTCGTTCATGAGTTCACATATACTATCATTATGCTCCCCATAGAGTGAAAAGATTTCTAAATGATACGAAGAGGTTTCTGGATTATTTACCGATCCACCTGCTAAAAATGCTCCTCGTAAATAAGAGCGTTTGCAACACTTTTTACGAATTAAATTCTTTGAAATATTATGAACCAGTGAAAAATCACCTTCTATAATCTGCAAATCGTCCAAAATTTCTTTGGTTTTTTCCACCAGTCTAACAATATATACATTGTTTTTCTTCAATTGCATTTTCTTTCGAACGAGCAATTCTACTGTCACTTCGTAACTTCTTTTTAGAAGAACATAAATCCGTCTGGCAATTGCAGCGTTTTCCGTTTGAATATCAAGAATAAGACGTCGATTAGAAAAGGAAAGTGAGCCGTTCATACGAATAAGAGCTGACAGTTCTGCTCTGACGCAGCAGTCCTTTATGGTTATATTCGTCAGTTCTTTCTTCGTCTCTGATGCAAATGACATATTCTCACCCCCACACAGGAATCATTATAACAGCGCATACAAAATAGATGCTAACTTCGATGTATTGTGACGAATCACATCATCATTGTATTTCACAAGCTTTTCTTGAATCACTTCAATGCCTAGGCTACGCAATGTATCTTCATCGCATACGACAGGCTCTGACATTTGCTTTTTGTATCGCGCAAGCAGATGTTCTGGAATCACACCATTGTTTAAGATAATCGTATTAATAAATGGTTTTCCTAAATGATCATGCAAAGCCTGAACATGGTCAGAGGCAGCATATCCCATCGTTTCCCCTGCTTGTGTCATCACATTACACACATATATTTTTTTGGCCTTTGCGGCAAGCACAGCCTCACCAATCTTCTTAACGAGCAGGTTAGGAAGAATGCTCGTATACAAGCTACCGGGACCAAAGACAAGAAGATCAGCTTTCTGAATTTCATTAATTGTTTCTGAAAGTGGTTCAACATTTTCAGGTGTTAAAAAGACTCGTTTAATTTTTTCACCGGAGTACGGAATTTTCGACTCCCCTGAAACGACCTTTCCATTGGCATATTCTGCATGTAGGACAACACTTTGGTTTGCTGCTGGAAGGACGCGGCCTCTTACATTTAATACCTTGCTCATTTCTGTAATAGCATGGAAGAAGTCACCTGTAATCGATGTCATGCCAGCAAGCAGTAAATTTCCTAGCGCATGACCCTTAAGGCCTTCTCCAGTTGTAAAACGGTGTTGGAACAACGCCTCAACGAGTGGTTCCACATCTGAGAGGGCAACCAATACATTACGAACATCCCCAGGTGGCGGAATTTCTAATGCATCGCGCAAGCGCCCTGAACTTCCACCATCATCCGCTACTGTTACAATGGCGGTAATGTCGATGGGATACTTCTTCAGCCCACGCAGAAGGACGGATAACCCAGTTCCCCCTCCAAAAATAACCATCTTTGGTTTTCTCTCTTTAATCATGCTTAATGTCCCTTTCTTTTTTCAACATCACGATGAGACACATGCGTACGGTAATCCTTTTCAAAGTACTTTGCTAAATATTCAGCTATCGTAACAGACCTATGTTGTCCGCCGGTACAACCGATTGCAACAACTAACTGGCTTTTCCCCTCTCTTTTAAAGTGGGGCAGCATAAATGAAAGTAAATCTGTTAATTTTTCTAAAAATTTATGTGTTTCCGTAAATTTCATCACATACGTTGAAACTTCTTCATCTAAGCCTGTAAGAGGTTTCATCTGTGGAATGTAAAAGGGATTCGGTAAAAAGCGAACATCAAAGACTAAATCCGCATCGATGGGTACACCATATTTGAAACCGAATGAGGTTACATTGACACGAAAACCGGTTTGATCAGCGGTAGAAAATAAATTAATTATTTTTTCACGTAATTCCTTTGGCTTTAAAGTGGTCGTATCCAGTACGATATTAGCTCGTGCCTTCATATCAAGCAACAAGTCCCGTTCTAGTTCGATTCCTTTTAACGGCAAGTCATTCGGAGCTAATGGGTGTGAACGTCTCGTTTCTTTATAACGTGTAACGAGTGTGCTATCTTTTGCATCTAGGAATAAAATGTGTGGAATAACCCATGTTCTCTCTGTCAGGTCATCTAAAGCTCCCCATAAATGATCAAAAAATTCACGACCACGTAAATCAATGCCAAGTGCTACTTTGTCCATTTTATTTGTTGATTCAGACATAAGCTCGACGAACTTAGGCAATAATGCAGGCGGAAGGTTATCTACACAAAAATAGCCTAAATCTTCAAAGCTTTGCAGTGCCACCGTCTTCCCAGCGCCCGACATTCCAGTGATAATGACCATTTTGATGTTGTTTTTCTCTTCCACAGTCTTCTCCCCTTTAGCTCGGATCTAGGCGATATGAAATCAACTCGAAATCCGGTGTATAGACAAACGTTCCATATATAATTCCGCTGCCATGTAGTGCATAATCAATGATGTGATAATCTCCAGCTGCCATTGGCAACGAGGCAATTTCATCTACTTTATGCCACTCTAATATTCCTTCTTCGCATTCATGGTTGTTTGTTCCTGTATACGATGTAGCAAGGAAGGAAAACATCATCCATTCGGATACCGTTTGATTATTCTCCTGAATGACAAATGTAAATACACCCTTAAGGGACGGATTCACTACATGGATTCCCGTTTCCTCTCGGTATTCCCTTACTACAGCCTCGCGGATGCTTTCTCCGCTTTCCATCTTTCCGCCTGGTGCTACCCACCAATTACGACGTGGCTTTTGTAATAAGAGAACCTGATCTCCGTTTGCTAAAACACAGTTCGTTATTCTTTGCAAAATCCCTTCACCTCAGCTACAACGAAAAAGTCATATCGTAATTTTCTTTCTCTTATTATACTATCAAAAGTAGAATGTCACAACGAAGCTGCTATTGCAGCATTGTAAAAAATAAGCAAAGAAACAAAGATGGTACATAAAAAAAACATAAGTGCGCACACTTATGTTTTTTAGTAGTCCAGTTGTAGATTCGTTTATTTCACGACTTTTAATTCTTCTACTAGTTCTTCTACGTAGTGCTGTGCAGCTTGAGCGGCAATACTGCCATCTCCTGTAGCTGTTACAACTTGACGAAGTGTTTTCTCACGAATGTCTCCAGCTGCAAAAATACCAGCAACCTTCGTTTCCATACGTTCATTTGTTACGATATAGCCTGTTTCATTCGTAATTTGTAGCCCTTCGAATGGTTTAGAAAGAGGAAGCATCCCTACATAGATAAAAGCACCATCCGCTTTAAACTCTTGTTCTACTCCTGTATTTACATCAACTAACGTTAAGCTACCTACTTTTCCGTCTGTTTCATTGATTTGTTTTACCGTGTGATTCCAAATGAACGAAATCTTTTCATTTTGGAACGCACGATCTTGAAGAATCTTCTGCGCACGAAGCTTATCGCGACGATGAACAATCGTAACCTTCTTCGCAAAACGTGTTAAGTACACCCCTTCTTCTACTGCAGAGTCTCCTCCGCCGATAACAACAAGTTCTTTTTCTTTAAAGAATGCTCCGTCACAAACCGCACAATACGAAACACCTCGTCCGCCAAGTTCCTTTTCACCTGGTACACCAATTTTCTTATATTCCGCACCGCTTGCAATGATGATAGAACGGGCTTTAAATTCTTTTTTACCTGCAAGGATGGTTTTGTATTCTTTCCCATCTATAACTTCCTTAACATCGCCATACGCATATTCTGCACCGAAATACTTAGCATGATCAAACATCTTTGTTGATAAATCTGGTCCCAGAATACTTTCATAACCAGGGTAGTTTTCAATTTCTTCCGTGTTTGCCATTTGACCACCTGGAATGCCGCGTTCAAGCATTAATGTGCTCAT
Source organism: Ectobacillus sp. (assembly GCF_056992975.1). Taxonomy (NCBI): domain Bacteria; kingdom Bacillati; phylum Bacillota; class Bacilli; order Caryophanales; family Bacillaceae; genus Ectobacillus; species Ectobacillus sp. Next base: position 11,386 of record NZ_JBXKMX010000071.1, read on the forward strand.
ATTAGCACGTGACGTATAAATCGCTGCCGTCATCCCGGCTGGTCCAGCCCCAATTATCACAACGTCATAAATTTTTTCTTCAGACATATTCTTCACTCCTTTTTGCCATGCGTTCTTCTTCAAATATAGCTTCATTATACTGATAGGGTTTGTTTTTTTCTACTAATTTGCCTAATGATCCACGAGGCGGACAACCTATTGTTGATTTAGAATTTGCACATACTTCCGAATCGTTGAAATGCTTACATTATAAATATGCCCCAGTTCAGCTTGCGTCATCTTTTGTTTTTGATTTTTACGAATCAAGTACTCAATAGCCGCTGACCATCCGAACGTATTGGAAAATGATACGTTTGTTTGATAAAGGGAAGCGAACGTCCGAAACCAAAACTGAAGGCAATCTTCAATTAGCATGTCATCTTTTTTCGTATATTCATACAATACATCTGCAATTTGCGCACATTTCGCAAATACTCGCAGATCACGCGGTATACTTTTCTCACTATTTACAATAAAGAAGTAACGGGCCCATTCTGAAATAACAGATTGCTCTTTGGATTGCATCGTTTCAAAGAATACTTGTTCATTCTCATTCGTTTGTAATTCATTCATTAAATAGAGAGCAAGCATTTTTTCTTCCAAGCATTTTGCACTAGAAAG
>NZ_JBXKMX010000072.1:0-3906 GCF_056992975.1 Ectobacillus sp.
CTGTACTTGCTTTGCCAATTGAAATTAGCATAACCGGAACGTATCGATCTTTCTCTAAGCCAAAGGCCTCCGCAATTTTCTCTTTATCATATCCACCTATTGGACATGTATCATATCCATGAGCCCGTGCTACAAGCATTAATTGCATAGACACTAGACCGCCATCGATTAATACGTTATTCTTATTTACTTCATATTCTAAGGATGCAAAGTAACCCGTAATCCCTGCCATTTGTTGTTCTTTTATCTCTTTAGACATATATCCAAGTTCAACAGCTTTACTAAATATTTCTTCGCCATTTTCAAAATTGTTTAAATCTCCAAATACTGCAATCATGGCAGACGATGTTTGCACTTGCGATTGGTTAAAACGAGCAAGCTCACTAAGTGTTTTCTTTCCTTCTTCGCTTTCAATAACAAGGAAGCGCCACGGTTGCATATTTACAGAAGAAGGTGCAAGCGTTGCTTCTTCAAGTATTTCTGTCATCTCTTCTTTACTAATTTTTACGGATGTATCATAATGACGAATAGAACGACGTCCTGTTATTATTTCATTAAAGTCATTTACTTTTGTTGTTTGCATTTCTGTACTCTCCTCTGATATGTTAAGATTTTTCTTCAATTTCACTCGTATTTTGTTGCATACGTTTTAGCATATTAAACAATATTTGAAGTTCCTCTTCGCTGAAGTCTTTCAGCATACTAGCGACGAAATTATCTCTCTCATTCTTATAAGATTCAACTTCTTCGTAACCAATATCAGTGAGACGAACGAGTGTTACTCGATTGTCGTCAGTACTTTTACGACGAGAAACTTTTCCAGCTGCTTCAAGTTGCTTTACATGTCTCGTAATAGCTGCACTGTCAATGTTTATCTCTTTTTGGAGAATAGTCTGACTGATCTCACCATGTTTATAAAGGTAGGATAACAATGCCAGACGAGATTGACTTATTCCTGTACACCGTTCGAATTTCGGACTAATTTGATTGTTAAGATCTCGCAATAAATATAGGATCTGTGATTGCATAGAACATGAATAATTCAAATAATACCTCCATTCATTATACGAAAGAAATTAGTTGACCCATCAATAATTGATGCATCAACTAATATACTATAACATATTTAAAAAGGCAAGTCCTTAGCAATTCATCCGTCTGAAAGAGTAGCTCATTTTGTTTTCCCCATCTTTTACATGGAAAAGGTTTTTTCATAAAGTTAGGTATGATATAGTTAATTTGAGCAGGAGCGTCTTTACCTGAATGAATCTTGAAGAATAAAAAGAGGTACCTGTTATGTCAAACTTAAATGAAAAATTACAAACTGGATGGATGTATGTAAAGAAAGTGTTCGCTCATATGCAGGCGCAAGGGATTTCAACTACGTTCCGTAAAGTTCAAAAACGTGTAAAAACGCAGTGGAACATGATGAAAGGTACCCATCAAAGCGATCAACGTGTGAGAGCTATATATGAAGAGGTTCTTGCCTCCTATAACAGCGGCGCAATAAAGGGTGTTGCCATTATCAGTTCCGGTATGGAATTTGACGAACTGTATAACCAACGTACCATTAACTTTGCAAAGTATTTAACTAAGCAAAAGTATGGTGTTCTATACATTACATGGCAATATGATGAAATGGAGGAGCAAGAGAAAAGCTTCCAACATGTGTATTCGAACTTATACCAAATCCCTTTATATCCTTATGTATACAGTAAACAAGAACTGTCCATTTTTAGTCCTATAGAAACAAAAGTATTTATTAGTACCTTTCCAGCGAAAACATTCTATTCCATGCTTCCATTACTGAAAGAACAAGGCTTTCAAATTGAGTATGACATTATGGATGAATGGGAAGAATTTTTCAAAACAGGAGAAGCATCTTGGTATCAACGTAGCGTGGAGGAGGCATTTATTACTGAAGCAGATGTTGTTTCTGCAGTATCCTCACCTCTTCGCCAAAAGTATTCTCATATTCGAGAAGATATTCTAGTCGTAGGAAATGGCTATGATGAAAACATATCGAAGCATCCGAACATTTCCAACAAAACCAAAGGTGCAGATGGTCTTATTCACATTGGCTATTTTGGTCATATGACACCTTCTTGGTTTGATTGGGACTTATTGTTTCACTTGGCTAAAAAATCTGATATTCACATTCATTTGATTGGTCATGGCGTACCGGAAGCTATACTAAAGAAGGTTGAACGAATACCGAATATTACCTTCTACGGAAAAGTGCATCCAGGTGAACTTCATGAATATGCAAGGATGTGGCATATCGGAATCATCCCATTTAAGAAAAGTAAATTATCCGAGGCTGTTGATCCCATTAAGATTTATGAATACTTATATTTCGGATTACCTACCGTTTCAACTGGTATTCCGCATATCGGTACATATCCATACGTTTATCATTGTGAAACATTCGAGCAAGCAGAACAAACCATTCGTTCGATATATAATGAGATAAATACAATGGATCATAATGCGTTGCAATATTTCTTAGCAGAGACGACTTGGACGAAGCAATTCCAAAAAATCGAAAATGAACTAAATAGAATGAAGTAAAAACGGTCCAAGAAATGGATCGTTTTTTACTATGAAACGTTCTCCCATTCCGTGTTAAACATTCCTGAAACAATGATTGTTATTTCCCTTACTTTGTTGTATATTTTGTCTGTTATAAAGATTGAAGCAAAGAAGGGACCGGGAGAATGGTTTTAATTAATATATTTGTCTTCATTGGTATCGTTGCATCGGCAATTTCTGGTACATTAGTGGGGATGAAGAAAAGAATGGATTGGTTTGGCGTTATTTTTCTAGCAGTCGCAACCGCAGTTGGCGGCGGGATTATTCGTGATATATTGATCGGACATTTGCCTCCTGATGCGTTTATTAAGCCTGTCTACTTTTTCGTAAGTGGTATTACAGCCCTCATTACTTGTTTATTTTATGAACGACTTTCCAAGCTTCAAAATGTGATTATGCTTTCAGATGCAGTTGGTCTCGGTGTATTTACGGCGGTCGGGGCAAATGCAGCCATCACAAGCCAAATTCACGGTTCATTTCTGGTTGTTTCTATGGGTGTTATTACTGGGATTGGCGGTGGAATTTTACGTGACGTCTTTGCAAAGGATATTCCATATGTATTTCGAAAGGAAGTATACGCTGTCGCATCGATTGTAGGTGCCTTTAGCTTTCTCATAACCTATGATAAGGTCCCTCATATTTTGTCCTTATATATATGCTTATTCGTAACCTTTATCGTTCGGGTCGTTTCCTACATGCGAAACGTTCATTTTCCAGTCACGCGCATGAAGATGCATGTAAGGAGCATTCCAAAAGAACACGGCAAGAGTTCTTGAAAAATATTACTAACAAAATGGCAGTGAAAATAAAAACAAGCATCCGAGTACATAGACTCGGATGCTTGTTTTGTGATGCCACTGTTTTCGACTTGCCCCTACACGAACCCTGAGGTAAAAGGTTCTACTTAACGTAAATGAATATATTTCGAAAAGAAAGGGATTCGAGATGCTACTTTCCCATAAACAAAAAATACGAATTGAACAAGTAGCTCCATCCACTTAAACTTTGCCAATCGAATTACTAAAATACTTACCAAATAAGCGATAACAGCTCCCCCAATTACATCAGCGGGATAATGCACACCAACAAACACTCTTGATACTGCAGTTAAAACTGCAAAAAATAGAACCATACCACTCCATTTTGTCTTACGAAATAACATCATGAAAGCAACCGAGAATGCAAAGATGGTATGGTCACTTGCAAAGGAAGACTCTGAAGCCGAATGAGCAATCAACTGATGTACCTGATGATCGACAAACGGACGAGCATGCCAATACATCTTATTTATAATTAAGTTACAGAACAAGGCAA
>NZ_JBXKMX010000073.1:0-3287 GCF_056992975.1 Ectobacillus sp.
AGGCAAGAGGGAGTAAGGGTATGGAAGCAGAAAAATGGGGAAGACGTATTCGCGCTTTTCGAAAGCTGAAGGGTTATACGCAAGAAAGCTTCGCTAAACAATTGGGATTGTCAGTATCTATTTTAGGTGAAATTGAGCGTGGCAATCGAACTCCTTCAGAAGACTTTCTTGTAAATGTATCACATACTTTGAACGTTTCCATAGAAGAATTATCACCTAAGGATTAAAGGAAAGGGAGGGATATACGTTGCTTAAGATTGGGAATATCGAAATGAAAAATCCGGTAGTGTTGGCACCTATGGCCGGAGTGTGCAATTCTGCTTTTCGTCTTACTGTAAAAGAATTTGGGGCTGGTCTTGTTTGTGCAGAAATGGTGAGTGACAAGGCTGTACTTTATAAAAATGAAAAAACAATGAACATGTTATATATGGATGAACGTGAGAAACCGCTTAGCTTACAAATTTTTGGCGGAGAAAAGGAAAATCTTGTTGAAGCGGCTAAATTTGTAGAATCACATACGGATGCAGATATTATAGATATTAATATGGGTTGTCCAGTACCTAAAATTACAAAATGTGATGCCGGTGCAAAATGGCTATTAGATCCGAATAAAGTATATGAGATGGTAGCGGCCGTTGTAGATGCAGTTAACATACCGGTAACAGTTAAGATGCGCATTGGATGGGATAGTGAGCATATTCTTGCGGTTGAAAATGCACTTGCTGTCGAACGGGCAGGCGGACAAGCGGTAGCTGTTCATGGTCGTACGCGTGCTCAAATGTACGAAGGTAAATCGAATTGGGATATTATCAAACAAGTGAAACAAGCGGTCAATATTCCGGTTATCGGAAACGGAGATGTCGAAACTCCGCAAGATGCAAAGCGTATGCTGGATGAAATTGGTGTAGACGGGGTTATGATTGGACGTGCAGCACTTGGAAATCCATGGATGATTTATCGTACGGTTCAGTATTTAGAAACGGGAAAATTGATAGAAGAGCCAGGGATTCGCGAAAAAATTGACGTATGTCTTCTACATTTAGATCGTCTTATCGCACTTAAAAATGAAACAATAGCAGTGAAGGAAATGCGAAAACATGCTGCTTGGTATTTAAAGGGAATTCGCGGAAATGCAGTAGTTCGCAATGCAGTAAATGAATGCAATACACGTGATGAACTTGTGTCCTTGCTTACGCAATTTGCTGATAGAGCTGAAGAGAAAGAGAATTCTATTCAAGTTGGTTGACATTCACAGGAGCACGTGTAAAGTTGAAGAAGAAAAACTGTCAGTGGAAGCTGACAGTTTTTCTAGTGGATTAGAAAGTGTTATACTATAAGTATTGCAAAATTTCATAGAGCTGGAGTTGATTTTATGAGTGAAGAGTTAAATGACCAGTTACAGGTACGCAGAGAAAAACTGCAAAACCTGTTTGATAGCGGAATAGATCCATTTGGAAAGCGATTTGAACGAACACATTCTTCCAAACAACTAGTAGAATTGTACGGTGAATTTTCAGAAGAAGACTTACATGAAAAAGACATACCTGTTTCTATTGCAGGACGGATTATGACAAAGCGAGGAAAGGGAAAGGTTGGCTTTGCTCATATTCAAGATTTAAATGGACAAATGCAAATTTACGTTCGCAAAGATGTAATTGGGGAAGAAGCCTATGAATTATTCCGTACAGCAGATTTAGGAGATCTCGTCGGAATACACGGAACTGTATTCCGTACAAAAACAGGAGAGTTATCTGTCAAAGTTACTGGCTTTACGTTACTGGCAAAATCTCTTCGTCCGCTTCCAGACAAATATCATGGTTTAAAAGACATCGAACAACGATATCGTCAAAGATATTTAGATTTAATTACAAGTATGGAAAGCCGTGAAACATTCGTATCACGCAGTAAGATCATTCGTTCTATGAGAAGATACTTAGATGATTCTGGTTATTTAGAAGTGGAAACACCAATGATGCATGCGATTGCGGGCGGTGCGTCAGCACGTCCATTTATTACACATCATAATGCGCTTGATATGGATTTATTTATGCGTATTGCAATTGAATTACATTTAAAACGCCTAATTGTTGGCGGCCTTGAAAAAGTATATGAAATTGGTCGTGTATTCCGTAATGAAGGAATATCAACACGTCATAACCCCGAATTCACAATGCTAGAATTGTATGAAGCATATGCAGATTTTGAAGATATTATGAAACTAACAGAAAATATGATTGCACACATTGCAAGAGAAGTAATTGGTACTACAAAAATTACTTATGGAGAATACGAGGTTGATTTAGAACCTAAGTGGAAACGACTTCATATGGTTGATGCAATTAAAGAATATACAGGTGCTGACTTCTGGAAACCAATGAGTGTAGAAGAAGCCCGTCAATTGGCAAACGAGCATCATATCGAAATTAAAGACACGATGTCAGTAGGACATATTATTAATGAATTCTTTGAACAAAAAGTAGAAGAAAAGTTAATTCAACCTACATTTATTTTTGGTCACCCTGTAGAAATTTCACCTCTTGCAAAGAAAAATGCGGAAGATCCTCGTTTCACAGATCGTTTCGAGCTATTTATTGTAGCGCGTGAGCATGCCAATGCGTTTACAGAGCTCAATGATCCAATTGATCAAAAGCAACGTTTTGAAGCTCAATTACAAGAACGTGAACAAGGTAATGATGAAGCACATATGATGGACGAAGATTATATCGAAGCATTAGAATATGGTATGCCTCCTACGGGTGGTCTAGGTATAGGTATCGATCGTCTAGTAATGTTATTAACCAACTCACCATCTATTCGTGATGTTCTTTTATTCCCGCTTATGCGTCATAAATAAGAAGCCTGATAAAGCATGAATTCATTTGATCAATTTAATAGGCTGTCGTGCAGTTTGCTGCATGACAGCCTATTTTTTTATGGGCAATGCAGGAGGAGATGACATCATATTTATGTGTACTTGAATAGATAGGATATAGAAAGACTAAAAAAATCAAAAAAAACAGTTGCTTTATTTTTTTCTAACTGGTATATTTATATGCGTTGTCACTGACGAAAGTTAATTTAAAAATTAAAAAGTTATTGACAGCTTTTGATTCACATGATATTATATTAAAGTCGCTTTTGAGCGATGACGAGTTCTTTGAAAACTAAACAAAACATGAAACGTCAGTTTTATTTTTTAAGCTTAGACAAACTTTAACTTTTATGGAGAGTTTGATCCTGGCTCAGGATGAACGCTGGCGGCGTGCCTAATACATGCAAGTCGAGCG
>NZ_JBXKMX010000074.1:0-12352 GCF_056992975.1 Ectobacillus sp.
AAGGAACCTATCTAGAACTATTTAAACTAGAAGTTTGACCTGAATTTCAAAATAAAAAACAGCTGCAACCAGCTGTTTTTTATTTTTCTACTTTTTCTAAGACATTTCGTTCTCGAAGACGATGCACTTTCTTCTCTCGTTCCGTAGTTACGACATTCCGTTTCTTTTCAATAAAATCAAATAGCATTTCATATTCTTGTTCATAGATTGACAATTGTTCAAGTAAATATTCTTTTTCCTCCCGAAGCTGCTTCGTTTGCTGTTCCAATTCTAGAACTCGTTCGTAATAATTGTCGTGCTTTTGTTCTTTATACTCTTGTAAGTACGCAATAATGTGATCTATTGTTATATCTTTATCATCCAACTGATGTGCATAGCTATGAGTGTGGGCTTGCACCGCATTCGTTTTCCTTTCATGCTTTGCGGCTTCAATTTGGTTCTTATATTGTTTTCTCACATAAGAATTCCATCGAAATCCACAAGCAGCAGAAGTTCTTGACAAATGTCTTCCAACTTCATGAAAAGCAGATAACTGAGTGCCACCGTCCTTAATATGCCTAAGCACAACCTCTGCCAGCAATAAATCTTCCTCATCGGTCCATGCATCTTGTCTTGTCGTAGCCATTACTAGCCCTCCTTATGCATTTTTTACTATTCATATGCAACTGATAGGAGTGATAGAATGGAAAAATAGGAATTATTACTAGCGATTCAAAAAGGAATGAACCGCAGCATGATGATGATCGCTTTCCCATAAACGTGCACAATTTTTTATTTCTTCTTCCATTCTATATTTCATATTACTTTCATTCCATTTTCGAACTGCAGCTTGTTTGTAAGCAGTTAAAACGCTTACATTCATGACAAGATTTTCCGAAATCCATTTCTCACAAAACTTTCGTTCTTCACCGTTTATAACCTCGTGCAAAAACCCAACTTTTTTCGCATCTTCAGCACTATAACGTCGAGCTGAACTTAACATCTGCATAGCATCATGATGAGGCATTTTTTCAAACAGCATGGTTGCTCCGCCCCATCCAGTAGTAATAGCAAGTGTTCCTTGGACGAATCCTACATGAGCATTTGCTGATGCAAAGCGAAAATCACAGGCTGTCGCAATTTCACAGCCCCCACCGACCGCAGTCCCATTTAAGAGCGCGATTGTTGGCTTTGAAAGTGTCATTAATTTGTACAAAATATCGCCCATTTTTTTTAGCATAGCATAGGCTTCTTCTTCGGTTCGCAACGAATGAAATACTCCTAAATCCCCGCCAGAACAAAATGCTTTACCCGTTCCTGTTAATACAAGCGCTCTAGCATCACTATGCTCCATTGCTTCAATAATTTCTAATAGTTCTTCCATTGTATCATAATCGATAGCATTACGACGTTCCGGTCTATTAAACGTCGCCCAAACTACATCGTGCTGATCTCGTTCAACTAGTACTTTCTTCATCCCACAATTCACTCCTACTTTTTTCTCCATCATAATAAATTTCGAGAAAAGTCTATTTTTTCCTTTAATATATAAAAATAAGCGCAGAAGAAATTCTTCTGCGCTTATTTTTGCATTATTTGCTGATTACTTCTTTACCTTTGTACGTACCACATGCTTTACAAACATGGTGAGCTAACTTCAATTCACCACAATTTGGGCATTGTACCATACCAGGTACTGCTAATTTAAAGTGCGTACGACGCTTTCTTTTTACTGTTTTAGATGTTCTTCTAAAAGGTACAGCCACTATTCCCACCTCCTTAAAAGAGCGAGTTTACATATACTCGAAGACAAAAAGTTATCGTTTGTCAAAAAATTTTGCAAGGTTTGCCAATCTAGGATCAACATCATCTGTCTTTACTTTATCGGTAATAACTTGCCAATCCTGCCCTTTTGACAGCGCTTCTTCTGTTGCCTTCTCATTGAAAACTTGCATAGGAATTTCTAAAATTATATTTTCCTTAATTACAGGGAGTAAGTCAAGAACTTCTCCTTGCAAATAATGAACATCAACATATGCTTCGTATTCTTCCGGCGAAGCCAAAAACACTTCTGTTGTAATGATGTCAAAAGGATATAGAACATCTTCTAATGTTCTTGCACAAGGCAATGTCATTGTGCCTTGTATGCGCAGATGAAAGGTGTACTTGTTTGCACCTAATTCTCCATTCCCAGTAACATGAACTGATGAAATATCTCGAATCTCACAATTCCAATCGGAAACATCAAACGTAACATTTTCATCAATCACTACCCCATTAGTACGGTATTTATTTAACTGATGGATTGACCATTTCACAAAATCACCCCTAAGGCAACAATGAAAATTATATAGAGCGTTTCATTATTTGTCAATATTTTTTCTTTACACTATAATGTATCCAAGAAGACATTATTAACAGATTACCATGTTTTTATAACATTTGCCACTATGTAATAAAAAAATGATAGCATTCTAACCTATAAAGTGAAATATGCTTAAACAATTACTGGCAAGCATATATTCTACCCCATCATTAAAGGAATATCCATCATTTGTTTAGAAAGGAGATTACCACTATGAAAGCTGTCGGCATCGTTGTAGAATACAATCCGTTTCACAACGGGCATATCCACCATGTGCAGCAAGCAAAAAAACATACTTATGCGGATATCGTGGTTGCGGTCATGAGTGGATCGTTTTTACAGCGTGGTGAACCAGCCATTGTTTCCAAATGGACACGTACGAAAATGGCCCTTGAAAGTGGAGTAGACCTTGTAATTGAACTTCCCTACGCATTTGCTACTGGTCAAGCTTCCATTTTCGCCAATGGGGCTGTCTCCATTTTAGAACAACTCGGAGTACAATACCTATGTTTTGGTAGCGAGAATGGACAAATCAAGCCATTTCTAGAAGCACTGCAGATAAAACAAACCTATGAAACAGAAATAAAGGAAGAAATACGTAAGCAACTGAAAACAGGCGTTAGCTATCCGAAGGCAATGGCCGAGGCATGGGCACGAATTGCAAACATTCAAACGATTGATCTTTCCCAGCCTAATAATATTCTTGGCTTTCACTATGTGGAAGCCATTGTACAGCAAAAAAGCAACATGGCACCTGTAACAATCCCTAGAATCGTTAGCCAATATCATGATAAAACATTTGCTTCAGAAACCATCGCAAGTGCTACGAGTATTCGTAAGCACCTCCTTGCACATGAGATGGAAAAGGTTTCTTCTGTTTTACCTAAGGCTTCCCTTTATTATTTGCAACACTATTTTCGTACATACCATATATTTCATGAATGGGAGCACTATTACCCTTTTTTAAAATACAAACTTCTTACCATGAATCATTATGATTTAGAACAAATTTATGAGGTAGAAGAAGGACTAGAATATAGACTACTATCCCATATACAAACGAGTACCTCATTTTCAGAATTTATGCAACGTATCAAAACAAAACGATATACTTGGACCAGATTACAACGATTGTGTACGCATATCTTAACTGGAACAACAAAAGAGTCCATGCAGTACATTAAGAATAATCCTACGTCTCCTTACATGCGCGTACTTGGCATGACACAAAAAGGACAAAAACATCTTGCTTTAGCAAAAAAAAATGCAACCATTCCTATTCTTTCAAACGGAAAAAAAACACCTCATCCTTTATTTACGTTAGATATAAAAGCAAGTATTACCTTCGCGAGTATTCTCGCTGAACCGGATCAATCCAATTTTATTAGAAATGAACAGATTCAACATCCACTTCGCTTTGATGAAACGAATTCAGTTTATATATAATAAATGCATACACCGAGGTTCATACCCTCGGTGTCCCCTATTCTACCCATTATTTCTGCGGAGGAATAGGTGGTAGTGTTTGTAAATAGTGAAGTGCTTCTTCTAACGTATCTACGGGAACAATCTTCATCTTCGAATGAATATCCTGTGCTGCTGCGATTGCATCCATGTAATTAGAGTGCTGATTTCCTCCTTCATTAGGGGCGAAAAATAGCTCGGCACCCGCATTACTGGCCGCAACAACTTTCTGCTTAATTCCACCTATCGGCCCGATTTCACCTGAACTATTTATCGTACCTGTTCCCGCAATCTCATACCCTCTCGTTAAATTTTCTTGTGTGAGCTGATTATAAATTTCTAGAGTAAACATGAGGCCCGCTGAGGGACCACCAATGCGGTTTGTATCAATTTTCACACTTGGTTCAACCTGCAATGTTTGATTGGTCGCTATTTCAATTCCAAGTCCCGGACGGTTCGAGCCATCTTGTAACGGTTGTAGGGTAAATGTTTCTGATTTTATTGCACCACTTCGTTCAAAGTCTATTTTCACTTGCTCGCCATTTTTCTTTGTTTTTATATACTGTATAAATTCATCTGCTGTTTCAAGTGATTTTGAATCTACCGTGGTAAGTCGATCACCAACTTGTAGCTTTTCAAAAGCAGGCATACCCTTAATCGTGTTAATTACTAACACACCATGATTTTCCACTTTAACAGGTTTATCTGCTTTTTTGTAAGCATTATAGATGGCAGCATTTTTAGATTCATTCATAAGAAGAGATTGTTGAAATTGATATTGCTGTTCACTTTCTCCCTTTTCAATAATATCTTCCTTCTTATAAATTTCATTATATTTACTTAATTTTGCAATCGCCATATTCATAATAGTTGCTTGAGACATTGATACCGTAACAAGCATAAAATCTCCATTTTCCTTCTTGCCTCCGTCCACTTTTACATAGGGCTCTAATTTCTCAACTAAGCCTGGTTTTGTAATATAATATGGCAAAGGAATATACATCGCTGCAATTAGCACTAGGGCAAGTAAGAAGACATAGACATACCGCAATCGTCTAATCATGGTTGGCTTCCCTCCAATCCTCTATCAATGTATAAATCGTGTTGATGTGTTTTTTCGCTTCTTCTTCCCCGGCCTGAATAATTTCATCGATTTCAGTAAATGTTCTAGAGCTGTACTGTAGGACATCTGGGTACATCATAACATCAGAAGCAATATGTCGGTAATGAACAAGTTCATGTTGCATAATTTCTATACTCTGCATAATCACGTCATAAATCGATGATACTTCCCCGCTCGTCTTTGTAGGTGAAACGTCAACTGCAATAACAAGATCTGCTCCTAATTTCTTTGCTTCTGAAACAGGAATACGGTCAATTACCCCCCCATCCACTAATAATCTTCCATTTACCTTTTCCGGAACAAAAATACCTGGAATAGATACACTTGCGCGAACAGCGTCCGCAACAGATCCCTCTGTAAATACTACTTTTTCTCCAGTTAAAATATCGGTTGCTACAACCGCTGTAGGGATATCTAAATCTTCTATATTTTTATGATAAGTAAACATGCGAATCATGTCTTTCAATCTTTTACCTGCAATAAACCCCATTTTAGGAACGGTAAAATCTAAATAATATTTTCGCTTAAATAACTGAGATAAACGATATACTCTATCAATATCTTGACCAGCAGCATAAAAAGTAGCAATTAATGCCCCCATACTGCTGCCCGCAATGACATCAATCGGGATACCTGCCTCTTTTAATACTTTAATAATTCCAATGTGTGCAAACCCCTTCGCCCCGCCAGAGCCGAGCGCTAGACCGATTTTTGGCTCCCTCATTAACCTCACCCTTTAGTTACTTTATTGTACCGCTATAAAATGCCTAGGTGCTTTCTTCTATTCTGTAAAAATTATATATAGTTGTATTTATACAATTATAACCGAGAAAGAACAAAGATTCTGTATTTCTTCTAGCATAAAGACCGCCCCTCCTCTCGTATACTAAAAATAAGCGCTTGGACAAAAGGGGGGACACGATGTCTAAAAGTACCACAGCTTTTCTTGCCGTAATTGTAACCGTTCTAACTGGATCACTCATTATAAATCCACAAGCCTCCTTAGAAGCTTCAACGCGAGGATTAAATATGTGGTGGGAAGTAGTATTTCCATCCTTGTTACCCTTTTTTATCGCTTCTGATCTTCTCATCAGCTTACGTGTTGTTCATTTTATTGGTATTCTTCTCGAACCTCTTATGCGCCCTCTTTTTCGCGTGCCAGGAGTTGGCGGTTTCGTATGGGCTATGGGAATGGCATCCGGTTTCCCATCAGGAGCGAAACTATGTGCAAGACTACGTATTGATAACCAACTAACACAAATAGAAGCCGAGCGGCTCGTTTCATTTACCAATTCGTCAAGTCCTTTGTTCATTTTTGGAGCAGTCGCAGTAGGCTTTTTTCATAACCCTGATCTTGGTGTGATTCTCGCTGCTTCGCATTATAGTAGTAATGTAGCAACAGGTCTTATCATGCGCTTTCATGGAAATGCAAATACCATGACAAAGCAACATAGAAAGTATGTTTCAATAGCACAAGCCTTTCAAACTTTTCATCAAAAACATCCAAAGGAAGCAAGACCTCTTGGTAAATTATTAGGAGATGCCATTGCCTCATCCATTCAAACACTGCTAGTAATTGGTGGTTTTATTATTATGTTCTCTGTTTTAAATAAAATGTTAGAACTTCTACATATTACAGCACTGATTATTCCTATTATCCAATATTTCTTAGGACTTCTTCAACTTCCAAACTCATTTGGAAATGCTATTATATCGGGCATTTTTGAGATTACCCTTGGAAATCATCTAACAAGTCAAGCAGAGGCAACTCTACTTCAGCAAACCATGGTAGCAAGTTTTTTACTGGCTTTTAGCGGCCTTTCTGTCCAAGCACAAGTGGCTAGCATTCTAGCTGATACCGACATTCGGTTTCTACCCTATTTTTTTGCAAGAATGTTGCAAAGCATACTTGCTCCTATTGCTGCTTTCTTGTTATGGGGACCTCTATATGAAAATAGAGATGTGCTTCATTATAAAGGGAGCGGCATTCCCGTCCTAGCACAGCCCATTTCCGACGGATTCGTATTCTTTCATACATACGGACCAATCGTTACTCTTTTCTTTCTATATGTATATCTATTTTTATTATTTCTCAAGAAAAGATAATACTCATCTATTTCCTTTTCACGCAAGAATGGACCGAGTATTGCCATACTCGGTCCATTCTTGCGTGAATAACATAATTCCTTTGTTCGCATCTATTTTATAGCAAATTTTTGTTTAAGAGCTTGCTCCACCACAGAAGGAACCAAATCCGATACATTCCCTCCATACTTAGCAACCTCCTTTACAATACTTGAGCTAAGAAACGAGTATTGATTATTTGTCATCATAAAGAAAGTTTCAATATGGTTATCTAACTTACGGTTCATAGATGTGATTTGCATTTCATATTCAAAATCAGAAACAGCTCGAAGCCCGCGCAAGATAGCACTTGCATTCTTCATCTTTGCGTATTCTACAAGTAAACCATTATGTATATCAACAACTACATTTGGAATATCTTTCGTAACTTCTTCAATTAATTCCACTCTCTCTTTTGCTGAAAATAGAGAGCTTTTAGCGGAATTATTCATTACAACTACATAAACCTTATTAAATACTTGTGCACCTCGTTTTATAATATCCAAATGACCTAACGTAATTGGATCAAAGCTCCCTGGGCAAATTGCTATGCTTGCCATCCGTTCTCCTCGCCTTCATGCTCATAAATAGAAATTGCTGTAATCCCATAATTTTCATATTTAATTCTCCGTAAACGTCCGATTTTATCTGGTAACTCAGAGTCTACAGCGTGCTCAGCCATTATCGTCCCGGTTTGCGCAAGAAGTCCTTGTTGTTCTATCGTAGAGATAAGAGCAACGAGTTGTTGCTGCTTATACGGAGGATCTAACAATATCAAATCAAATAACAATTCGCGTTTTACTAAAGCTTTCAGTGCGCGTTCTGCATCATTTCTATAAACTTCTGCCTGATCATTTAAATGACAGTGCTGTAAATTTTGACGAATTGTTTGTAACGCTTTCATATCACGATCTATAAAAATTGCTAAATCCATCCCTCTACTTAACGCTTCTATTCCAAGTCCGCCACTTCCCCCAAATAAATCAAGAGCAATCCCCCCATCAAAATAGGGACCAATTATATTAAAAATCGCCTCTTTTACTTTATCCGTTGTTGGACGAGTTGAAGTGCCTGGTACAGCCTTTAAAGGATGTCCTTTACATGTTCCTGAAACCACTCTCATATTTCTTCACTACCTTTATCACTTTCATCATTTCTAATCCTATCATAAAAAGGTAGAAAGAAAAACAGCGTCAATAAAATTTACTTACCACTTGAATAGTTTCCATTAAAATGGGCATTAATAATTGTAACAACATCACTTCCGGTGTTGTTGCCAACCGCGGAGAAGGCTTACGTTCCCCATAAGTTCTTCCTCCGGTTTCTCCTCTCCCTTTGCCTTCTTGCTAGCAATAAGCTAGAATGAGAAGGGCCCTGCCTAGGCAGGGATTTTTTTTGATTCAAAAGAAGGAGGAGAATTAACAATGATTCAACGGTTTATTGAGCTTGGCGAAGGTTATTCCGATTTATATGAATTAACCGAGATTGCAAGAGCGAACAAACATCGCCTTGCACACTTTCTTCAATTTAACACCATCATCCAAAATCAAGAGATGTGCTCTCTTGCTGTTGTCTTGCAACCAACACAAGTGGGAAACTTTCAGCCCCTATACATATGCCGGGAAGGAATACAACTCTCAAACGAAAAAATAAGTAAACGAGTTGAACTATTTTCAAACACTGCAAAGGAATTAAATAAAGAGGTCATTCAATTGACTGTAAAACCTTCAGAAACCTTTGCTGAAAAGGAGCTATTTTACAATCATTTGATTGGAATACTACGAATGAACCATTTTATCCCCCCTCTGCAGTAAAAAAAGATTTAAATCTGAAAATGGACCATTATATAGTAAATAATGGTCCATTTCTTAACGCTTCATTCTATTCCGTTTTATAATCATACTCTTTAGCACGGTCCGGCTTGGAATTTTCAAATTCTGTCTTTACAAACGGGCGATACGATTGCTCCAACTTTTTAACAAATGGTAAATGTTCAAGCTTTGACATAACAAAACTTGTTTGATCCATATCGCAATAAAGTACTACATACTTAAAACGGCGAGAAATATAGTGAATGTTTCCATATTTTCGAAGAAGCTTTGCATGTTTTAACGAATGCAAATATATAATTATACCTTGTCTTTGTCCAAACATACGATTCTCCTCTACTTTATATTATGATTATATTTCGTTGTTCCCATCCTTAGCTACACAATTATTTATTATATGAATTGTATCCGTTCTCAAAACATGAAAGAAAAAGGTGATTTTGTATCACCCCGTTTTTTGACAGCCACAACCACCGCCTGAGCTGCAACCACCACTACAACCAGATGTAGAGTCAAAGAATGGATTTCCAGTAGGTACTTTTATAGAAGGAGATATTTCCTTACCGATAATCGTACTGACTTCATCTAACAACTTTTGCATATGATTTTCAGCTTTTTTAAACGCTACAATCGTGTCATGTAAATCAACTTCTCTTTTTATTTCTCGCATTTTCTGCGTTACAATCTTGTATTCTGGGTGATACTTACCAAATCTTTTAACTTCCTCATGCTTATCTTTTATCGAAACAAATTTTTCAATGAGGGCTTGGGCATCTTTATCACGTTGAAGTGCATCCAAGCTTTGTCTATATATCTGTGCAAGCTCAGATTGTATAATCATGCGAGAAAGTTGATCTGTTTCATCTAAAACTTGAACGCTTTCTAGCGTAGCAATTATCATAGGGCAACCTCCTCAAAACATTAGTAGTACTTGACTCCGTACCAATGGGCAATATCCCACTTCAAGAGATTGTACATCTAATGCTTTAGATGTAGATCTTCGTCTACATAAATATTAGAAATATCATATCATATTTAGCAACGAAGTCCTAATACAACTAACTCATTTATAATGCCTGAATATGGAGAGAATAATTATACTTATCGATTTTCCATAACTTATTATGGTAAGATATATAATTTACACAAGCATTTTGGAGTGGTGTGTGAAAGGTAATTTCATCTGGACAAATGGTATGAAGCATTGCTTTAATAGCATGTGAATGTGCCACAATAATGACTCTTTTCCCTTCATACAATTTCGCCACGTCATTAAGGGCAGAAAAGCACCGTTCCATAATTTCTTCATTGGTTTCCATTCCATTTACACTTTCCATTTTCATTTCCATTATATCACGCAGTATAGAAGCAGGCTTACCAGAAATATCTCCAAAATTCCGTTCTACAAATCTTTCATCTATATGCACAGTTTCTATACCTGTTGCATCTGCAATAATTTGTGCAGTTTCATATGCTCGTATTAGCGGACTACTAACAATAACATCCCACTTTTCTTCTTGCAATAATGCTGCACTTTGTTGTGCTTGTAATCTTCCAACATCATTCAATGGTATATCTTCTCTTCCTTGAATGAAGCCTTGGAAATTCCAATCGGTTTGTCCATGTCGTACTAAACAAATGTCCGTCATGTTTCTTGGCTCCTTTATTTTCAAAGTGTATTACCATTGTATCAGAACTTTAACATGACGGATATGGATAATTACTGGTTTTGCTGTTTCATATATTGGAACATTTCAATCATAATACTTGTCACAGCAAGCTGGTTTTGAAACTTAGCAACGCGATCAGGGATCGTTTTACGATAATGCTGCAATGCTGCAAGTTCAAATGCTCCGCGCTCATCCGGACTGCGTGACAGCTTTCGATACCAATAAGGCTGTTCTCGGATAAAAGATTGCAAATCTTCTCGAGTTTGCAGCAAATGAGCTAGCTCCCTTCTCATACTATCACTCCTAATCTTTTTGGAAGAAAAAAGGATTGTTTTGTTGCTCTGTTGGCGTCGTCTGTGTTGCACTGGTACCTTTAAACTGCTGCATGACCTGCTGCACACTTCCGATTGCATTCGTTACATTCGAGATATGATATTGTACTTGGTCCATATCGATATTTTTAATGAGTGAAATCATTTGCCCCATGAAATTTGAGGATTCCCCATTCTCTTTAGTAGCTGCCATTGTTTGATTGTTATCTTCACGATAAGCATTCCATATTTCATCGCTTTCACCAAGTAAATACCATTCCTCATAAAATTGTTGCCACGTTTTTTCACCGCTTCGAACAGATTGAATCAATTTAGGATGACTTCGAACAAACTCTTTAAATTTCAAAACGGAAGGATGAAGTTTTTTTGCCGTCATAGTCATTATGCTCACCTCACTCCCTATATTGTAAGAAAAAAAGAGGCGCATGGTTCGCCTATTTTTAGGCGAATTTTGCTCCTACTTTAAAATAAAGTCCTGCGTATAATACTTATTATTCACACCAATTCCAATTGCTGTATACTGGGAATCTAATAAATTTTTACGATGACCCTCACTATTTAACCATCCTTGTACTGCTGCAACACCAAATTTAAGCATCCTATTGCAATGTTGATTTCAATATATCATATTTCGATCATTTACGACTCTATGCATCTATTTTTTCCTATCATCTTATGTCGATGAGATGCTGTTGCGAAGGTATACCATTCATATTATTATTAATTCATGGAAATATTTTCATATAAAGGAGTGGTTGTTTGCAATTTAAAAACACAAACCTTACAAATCATATTGTTGAATTTTCTGTATTACAGGATACCTTGAAAGAACTCGGTTTTATACTAGCTGGTCAATGGGACTATGAGCGAGTTACCTTTGATTATAAATTTACACGAGATACTGATTATTATTTACGCATACAAGGGAAGGTAGTAGAAGGTGAAATAGGAAGTGAAGGTGCGGTTGTCAAGTTACTTACGCCCTTACTTGGCAAACACTATTATCCGCACGGAGTAGAATACGGAGAAGATGAGATACTTCCTAACGAAATAATCAAACAAAGCCATGAGCTGCTTCTCTCTATAAGCGAAATTCTTATCACTTTGCCAACTGTGGAATAAAAAAACAAACAGTGAAGGGTTCATCCCTCACTGTTTGTTTTTTATTCCTTTACTCCTTCATAAGGCTGCACCCACTCTTCTTTCTTCTTTTCCTTTTTAACCCATTGAAAAAACACATGTCCAATCACTACTATGTATACAAATTCTTGGATTATTTTCATGACTACACCCCCTGCTTGTTGATCTTCAAGGAGAGGCAACCAATGAAAATATTGTGGTCCAGAGATACCGAGGGTCGATAATGTTTCAAATGGAACGCATAGATCCATCGCTTGCATCCAAGCTTGCGGCAGAGCATAGGTTGCATATAAGGGACCACTTGCAAAAATGATAAGTGCGCATGC
>NZ_JBXKMX010000075.1:0-8524 GCF_056992975.1 Ectobacillus sp.
GAGCTAGCTAGAAAAGCCATATTGATGAACGGACGGGAAGAAACAAATGCGTAAAGTCGTTTTAGCTCATTTCGGATTATTGTTTATTACCTTTATATGGGGAACAACATTTGTAGTTGTTCAGAAGGCGATTTCTTTCATAGAGCCCTTTACATTTAATGCAGTCCGATTTCTTCTTGCAGGCTTGATTCTACTGTTGGTTTACACTTTTTCTCCCAATAAGGAAAAAAAAGTGAAACTTGGTCCTGGTATTGGAATTGGCGTATTCTTATTTGGTGGCTATTTGTTTCAAACCTTCGGACTGCTGTATACAACTTCATCTAAAGCTGGATTTTTAACAGGATTAAGCGTTGTGATGGTTCCCTTATTTTCTTATATTTTCTTTCGCCATAAAACGAGCTTGTTTGCAATATTCGGCGTTGGAGTTGCAACCATTGGTCTTTTTTTTCTAACAGCTAATGGTTCATTTGTTTTACAAAAGGGTGATATTCTTGTTTTATTCTGTGCGGTTTCATTTGCATTGCACATAATCATAAATGGCATTTTTTCAAAAGAATATTCTCCACTTTTTTTAAGTACCATACAAATACTAACAGTAGGTATATTATCATCCATTTGTGCATTCTTATTTGAAGATTACCATCGTATATTTTCTGTAACTATATGGAGTAATACATCCTTTGTATTTTCCATTCTTATTACAGCTCTTATGGGAACCGCGCTTGCATTTCTCATTCAAACAGTAGCCCAAACATACATCTCACCAACCCGAGTTGCAATAATTCTTTCTATGGAACCTGTATTTGCAGCGGCAACAGGAGTATATGTTGCAAATGAGACCCTCTCTATATCTGCGCTAATTGGATGTTCATGTATTTTGTTTGGTATGATTTTCGCAGAATTACCTGCTAAAAGAAAGAAACCACAGGCAGCTGCGTAAGCTTATCTTTCTAGCTTACGCAAAAATGCATGTGCTCGCTTAGCATCTGCAATGTGTTCTTGATGAAGCCGTTCTAATAACGCAATAAAATAACTTCCATCAAAATTCCGCTGATGTTTAAGAGTAGTTTCAATTGCAACGATAACCAATTCATCAGAGGATGCCGTATACTTCTGTCCAAATTCAATAAACCCAAGGGCATCCTTTGATAGTCGAAATCCTTTTGCATGCAAAAAGTGTATGTATTCTATCGTTCTCACGAATCCTCATCCCTTTTCAAATATCCCTTTATTATCATAACGTCACCGCTATGACAAAAGCAAATAGGATTTTTACATATCTAAAAAGAAAACTCACTTTTAAAAAAAACAAATTGCCCTCATGATACCCACATATCTAAAAAAAGAACTTATCGTTCAGAAAAGCTGTAAAAAAAGGAAAATGAGCTAGTATTATACTCATTTGCATTCTTAACTATAATAATGTTAGCAATGATTGCGGACGACTCCATTCTAATTCAGTACAAATACGGGATAAATTATTGGTATCTATTGAAACCGATGCTTGCTCTAGATCGCACGAGATTGGCAGATCACATTGAATTTTTGCAAGGTGCAGAGAAAGCATAAGATTATCCATATCGCTCTCAATTTTTATGCGTTGTGCGTTTGAAAGAACATGTAAATTATCTATAACTCCTTGTACCGATTGAAATTGTTGAATTAACTTATACGCAGTTTTCTCGCCAATACCTCGTACACCTGGATAATTATCACTCGTATCTCCCATAAATGCTTTTGCATGAACAATTTGCCATGGTTGCACGCCTTTTTCTGAAAAAATATCATCCGGAGTATAGAAGGAGTAATTTCCTACTCCCTTTCGCATTAGCATTACTGTCGTACTGTGATCAGAGAGCTGTAATAAATCAGTATCTCCTGTTAAAACGTATACTTCACCATCCTGATCGTAAAGTTTCGACAGGGTACCGATACAATCATCTGCTTCATAGCCAACCAAGCCAATATTCGGAATCTGCAACATACTTGTCGCTTCTTTTACAAGGCTGAATTGAGGTTTTAATTCCGCTGGTGCTTCGCCACGATTTGCCTTATACTGTGAAAATACTTCCGTACGAAAGGTCGTACTCCCCATATCCCAACAGGCAATCACATGGGTAGGCTGAATTTTTTGCACAGCCGTAAGCAAATGCTTGAGAAAACCATGGATGCCATTTGTAGGTACACCGCTACTCGTTTTCATATATTGTCCATAAACGCTCGTTGCGTAGAAGGCTCGAAACAGTAAAGCCATACCATCAACGAGTAAAATTTTCTTCACTTGATTTCCCCCCAAAATAAAAAACCTCACGTTTTACGTAAGGTTAAGTTAATTCCCCGCCTGTGCCGTCACCACATATGTCCAAAAACCCGCCCTAGCAGGTGGATGCCCTCACAAAAGTCTTCATCTTCCTTGATCAAGGCTTGACGTCAGCTTTTAAATATCGAGCTTCCGTAGAAATAACGTTGATTTAAACATAAATTAGTCACGAACACTGCAGGACTAAACTATTTGTCCATATAATATCATACTTTTTCATGGCTGTAAAATATCTAATCTATACTATTTAATTTCAAATATCGACAAAATAAACAATCTACTTATTTGTTACAATCTCATTATCTTCGTAAGAAATCCAGTCACTCCAGCTTCCTGCATATAATTTTACATTTAAAAATCCTGCTTCTTGTAACATAAGCACATTAGGACAGGCAGTTACACCTGAACCGCAATAAACAATTGTTTCTTTTTCTTTATCAAGGTGGGAAAATCGAAGCAATTGTTCTTCCTTATTTCGAAAGGTTCCATCTGCAGCAATTCCTTCTTTCCAAAAGTAGTTTACAGCAGTTGAAATATGACCGGCCTTTGCATCAATGGGCTCGATATTACCTTTATACCGTTCTGGCTCTCTCGAATCGATAAGAGTAAAATCTTTTCCCTCTAGAATGCGCATTTTCACATCCTCCATACTTACAACATAATCTTGTTGTAAGTATGGAATGTATGTCTTTTTTGAGAAGACAGGTATCTCAGTAGATTTATCATTGCCTCGCTCCAGCCAAAGTGGCCATCCACCATTTAAAACAAAAGCTTTCTTATGACCAAGAAACGTAAGTAACCACCAGAAACGCGAAGCCATTGCACCGTCTTCGCTATCATACGCTATGACCGTTGTGTGTTCATCTATACCGGCTTCTGCTAGTTTTTGAGAGAATTTCTCCATATCAGGTAACGGATGACGCCCACCGTGAGCTTGTACTTCACTTGATAAATCTTCATTTAAATCAAAATATACTGCTTGTGGGATATGACCATCCTGATATTGTTTTCTTCCCCAAGATGGATCATTCATTTGAAATCGACAGTCAATTATTCGCAAGCCATCATCTTGAAGATTCTCGGCTAGCCATTGTACATCGAGTACATGACTCAATTCATACTCCCCCTTATCCTTTTGATAGACGACCAACATATTCCTTTATCATTTCATTTGTAACAAGCTGACGATTTGGAACAATACCTTGTTTCGCAAGTTCATTTATTTTTTTAGTTATTATATTTATAGGTTCAACAGAAAAAGTATTTCCTTTTTGACATTGTGTGACTGCTGTGCTGATTGCTTCTTCTCTTTGTTTATCTAATGTGAAAAAGGTTGATACGAGTGTATGTTGTTTTTGTGAATGACTTGAAATTGCTTCATGTACTTCCATTATAATCACCTCTTCTAGATTATATGTTTGTTTGAAATGGATACATTATATTTCTATAGCACCTATATATTGAGATTATTATAGCACGTTTATATCTTTTTCGATCATTGTAATAATAAGATGTAGATTTTTTTGTGCAAGTTCATAGGACGATACATCAATCTGTTCCGAAAGAGCAGAAACAATTCCCTCATAGTATTTTGTAACATCCTCTTGTAATTCTTTTTTCGTCGTTTGCCATATTTTTTCCCATTCTTTCTTATAGTAGGCGGTGATCATTTCTTCTTCTTCTTGTACATAAGAATCCATCGGCCCGTCTAATACTTCCTGCATTTCTTCTTGCATCAATACTTTCTCATTTTTCTCAAAAAAGCTCTTTGCATTTTTAAAATATGACATAGCTTTTTTAAATTGATGTAACTCTAGCTTTTGAAATGGTTCAGTATGTGTAACGGATGCAATAGTGAATTCCTCTCCCTTAGTGAAAGGAACACCATCTGAAATTTGTAAACATTCTTTTTGTAATCCTTCAGATGAAAATTGTAACTTTTTTTGCATCCAATTTTCTATGCGAAGGGAGGTTGCTCTCATTTCTTGCATAAGGTCATTTTTAAGAAAGTCAACAAGCTCTGCTACACAATTATAAAGAATTTGTTTTACGTCACCTTTATCTGAGCGCAAGGTCGCTGGGTTAAAGAATTCAATAAATACATCATTGTAACGGAGCATAACTCGTTTTTTAACATAAAAGAGAAGCTCACGTATTTCTTGAACGAGCGCTTGTTCTTCCGTCAGCACGCTATAGTTTGAAATCATTTCCTGAATTGATGCGTGCTCTTGCTTATATTGTTTACGTTTTACCTCTTTTTCTTCATTACCCGCTTTCGCGTTTGCGAGGATACTCGCTACTAAATTGTGTGCAGATTTCACATCTGATTGTAAGGAAGAAAGAGAAACGAGCATTAAATCGCGCATAATAAATGTAGTGAATGCTTCTTCAAATGCTGTTATGCCGGATGTTTCAAGAACACCATATGTCCCCTTTTCTTTAACTATTCCAAGTTTTTCTTCTAGTGCAAATAAGCTAGATATAGGAAATAAACGTGGATTACGAATTCCATATTGTAAAAGCTGTCCGCGAATATAATCCTTAACCGTTTGAAGTTCTTCCGTCGTTGCTGCCAAATCGGCTGCATTAATCATGAAAAACATTTTATCCATTGCAAATGAATCCTTTACACGTCCAAGCTGTATTAAAAACTCACGATCAGCACGACTAAATACATGATTGTAGTAGGTAACAAATAATATAGCATCTGCATTTTTAATATATTGGAAGGAAACATCCGTGTGACGTGCGTTCACAGAATCTGCTCCGGGAGTATCCACAATCGTAACGCCTCTACGAGTTAGCTCGCAATCATAGTGAAGCTCCATAAATTCTACAAAGCATGATTTTTCCTCATTTGCAACAAAGGATGAAAATTCACTCATATCCGTTGTAATTTTTTGTCCAAGTTTATCAGCAAATGCGCTGTAACCTGTTTGCACGGCTCGCAAGAAGCTTAGTGTTGTTTTTTGACGTGCACTTGGTGAGGAATGCTTAAGAAGATCCTCAATTCCTCTGACTGCATCATCTAACGTTGCGACTTGCTTTTCAAACAATTTATAAATCCGCTGTAGATCCTCAAATAAAATGGTTGCAGATTTCACCATAATCGTAACGCTTCCATGCGGATGCTCCTGTGATACTGGAACAATTTTATTAATAGCTGCAGTCGTAGGGTTTGGTGACACCGGCAAGACCTTAGCTCCAAGCAAGGCATTAGCAAAAGATGATTTGCCTGCACTGAATGCTCCGAATAGCGCAACCGTAAATTGCTTTGTATCAACGCGACGACGTTTTTCTTCTATTTCCTCATATAAATGACGGAGCGCAGAGAATGGTTGAATAATAGATTCTGCTTCGCGAATATGATTTGTAATAACTTTTACGCGTTCTTGTGCCGTACCTTTTTTTTCTATGACTTCTTCTATAATTTCTGCCTCTTGATTCTCAACGATTTCATTTTCTTCTACGAATAACGGGTGCTCCGTTACTGTAACTTCTTCCTCTTCTAACAAAGCAAGGGAAAGAGGTTCAAATTGCTTACGACCTTCCCATATGTCAAACAAATCTTGCAAATAAGTCGTAACAATGTGTAAACTTTCTCTTCCTTCTGTTCTATCACGATATTCCTTCTCCATTTCACGTATACGATCATTTACTTCAGCCAGTTCAAAGTCCCACTTTTCCTTTAAAATCGGAAGTACTTGTTCGAAAAACGAATTCGCTTTCGTGCGAATAATGGACTTAATTGCGGCTGCAACATCGTTCGTATACGTCAGGACGTAGTTGCCAGATAAACCTGCACTTCTTTTAATTGTATCTGTCAATAAAGACGCTGTAAATGTAGTAGAAAGGCTATATACTTCCTTACCAAGTTCCTCATTGTATATATCGTATGCTTGTAAAAAAGACAGTATATATTGTTTTACATGCACATCTAGCTGTGTTTCAGTTGTTTGACTAATTTTTTCAAAAAATGTAGCGCGTCTTTGTTCCTTTTCCTTTTCCGTTTTTGATTTTGAAAAAAGGATACCTACTTTAAAATTTGTCAGCTCTGTCTCTAAATATTTTTCTGCTAACGCACGTACATCGAAAGGAAGTAGATACGCATTTTGTAAAATATGCTCCAATTCGTTTGCAAATTGTACCTTTACCTTCTCTTCCTTTTCCAGTAATTCTTTTTGCCTTGCATAATTTTCTTGTAATGCCCGTTCCGTTTTCTCAACAGATTGCAATGATACATCGTACTCATTGTTTTCAAGGCTTTTACGAATGCTCTTTTCGTGCTCCTCAAGTAAGTACGTTATCTCTTGATGTACACTTTCTTCTAAATAATCTGTTCGTTTTTCCATAATGGTTGCTAATAATTGTTTTAATTGCATGATTTCATTATAGGGATGATTTGGACTTCGAAGCGTTGTATAAAAGATACCATCTACATGAATATTCCAATTTAAAAACGATTGTTTCACACTATCCATATAGAGAGAGAAGGACAGTTCTTCTTCCTTATGCTTATCAATCTGATTTACAACTAAATATACTGTTTTATTCCGTTCCTTAAGTTCCTTCACAAATTGTAAATTCACCTGTGATTGAACATGATTATAATCCATCATATAGAAAATAACGTCTGCCACATGAAGCGCTGATTCCGTTGCTATCTTATGTGCGTCATCGGTTGAATCAATCCCTGGTGTATCAACGAGAATCACACCATCCGGAAGAGATGCATCTTCTCTCATGATGTGTACACCGATTATTTCCTCCCCATTCTTAAAGAGCTTCTTTAACTGTTCATCGGTGTATGCGCCTTCATAGGAATGCTTCACACCAGATTTTAATGTGATCACAACACGATTGTCCCCACGCTGAATTTTTACAACGTTCGCGCTCGTTGGGATTGGACTCGTAGGAAGTAAATCCTTCCCATACAATTCGTTTAGCATCGTCGATTTTCCAGCTGAAAAATGTCCACAAAAAGCAATCATAAACTCATTGTGCACATATTTTTGAATAACCTCATGGGTCCGTTTACTATTTTCTAAATCCCCTTTACTTTTCATCATCTCTTGCAAGTACAACATTTGTTGTACTTGTGAATTCGCAATTTGTACCATCTACCCGTTCCCCTTTACTTAAGATGACACGCCACATTCACAAACGTATCTCCCCATATTCGAAAACGTAACCGTTTCCATCTGAAATATTTGACTTATGTTCTATCTTACTAAATTTTCGAGAAAATAAAAAGTAAAGCTTAATCGGCTTGTAAGCTCTATACAGCAGTAGTTTTTGTATAGCTTCCAAATACGAAAAAGGGTGAAGCAAAAGAAAGTCTTTTGCTTCACCCTTTTTTATCTATAAAATTAGTGAGAAACTCGTTTTAAAACCAATGTTGTTAACACCGAATATACAACTACCGTACCTGTTAAAAAAGCGATTACCATATTTATCACCCTTTTTGATAATGATTATCATTTCTTGTTTGTATTATAGCATTGCAGAGAATGATTATCAATATATATTATGGCGTAAATCGAGAAATGTTTGTGAACCTTTGTCCATAATCTGTCATCTCTAGTAGTGCTTTCTCTTCTTCACGAATTCTTATAAAAAGAATACATACATTACATACACTAAACAGAATTGCTGTTACATAGGCCTGGAATAAAAGAGGAATAAGTAAAAATTCGCACACGACAACTACATAATTTGGATGTCGAATCAATCGATAGGGGCCTTTTACAACAACATCTTTCTTTGGAAGAACAAGAATTTTAGTATTCCACCGCTCTCCTAGAGAAACAATTACCCATAATCTGAGTAGTTGTGTTAAAGACAATGCTATTATCAATAAGGGCCAAAGAATTGAAAGTCCCTTATGAAAAATCATTACTTCACTTAGATATGAGATGAAAAAGCTGATATGTAACAGGACAATAACAGCATATTGCTTTTTCCCAAACTCTATTGCTCCCTTCTTTTTCATCATTCTTTCATTTTTCTTTGCGATGACCAGCTCTACAATTCGTTGCAATATGAAAAATGAGAAAAAGAAATAGAAAATCATCCAACTTCCTCCCATTCAACTAGTAGCAGTTCAGAGCTAAACCCAGGTCCTAATGCAGCAAGTAAACCGAATTGTCCTGGTTCATTCACTAACGACAAATATCTTTCAATTACATAAAGTAAGGTTGCAGA
>NZ_JBXKMX010000076.1:0-16831 GCF_056992975.1 Ectobacillus sp.
CCGCAATCATAATGACCAACCACACATACTTCAGCAGCACCTAATTCATATACTGCCACCATAATACTACGCATAATACTTCCAAACGGATGAGAAACTATTGCTCCTGCCACTTTAATAATTTTCACATCACCGTTTCGAATATTCATGGCCTTTGGTAGTAGTTCTACGAGCCGTGTATCCATACATGATATAATAACAAGCTTCTTCTCAGGATACTTATTCGATCTCAACAGTTCATATTCCTTACTTTCTACAAACCCCTTGTTGAATGTTAAAATTTCATCTAGCAACGCCATTATTTATCCCTCCTATTTTCATGTTCTCTCTTACAGAAATGATTGTCAACTATGAAATAATATAAGCAATAAATCTTGATTCTGGCAATAGACATAATTCCGTCGATTTTTCCACATAACTTTGTAACAAATAAAACGTTTCCAACACCCTTTTTCACTATAAAATGAGTGTAGATAAACAAAAGAAGGAGTTGAAGTTAGACGATGGATGTTCTTATGTTAAGTCGCATTCAATTTGCTGTTACTGTATTTTATCACTTCTTATTTGTACCACTTACTTTAGGCCTTGTTATTCTCGTAGCGATTATGGAAACACAACATGCACGAACTCTTAACCCAATGTACCGAAAGATGGCGGACTTTTGGGGAAAATTATTCACCATTAACTTTGTAATGGGTATTATCACTGGTATTACAATGGAATTCCAATTTGGTACAAACTGGTCTGAATATTCTAAGTATATGGGAGATATTTTCGGGGCTCCACTCGCAATTGAAGCTCTCGCGGCTTTTTTCTTAGAATCTACCTTTATGGGAATTTGGCTATTCGGGAAAGATCGAATTTCACCTAAATTCAGAGCTTTCAGTATGTGGATGGTAGCTATCGGAACAAATTTATCTGCAGTGTGGATTATTACAGCAGATGGATTTATGCAACGTCCAGTTGGATATGTGGTTCGAAATGGCCGCGCTGAACTAAATGATTTCTGGGCACTTATTTCAAATTCATATGCTTGGCACATGTTCTTCCATACAGTTGTAAGTGCATACATCGTTGGTTCCTTCTTTGTAATGGCGATTAGTGCTTACCACTTATTACGTAAAAATAATGTTCCATTCTTTAAAACATCATTTAAGTACGCATTAATTTTTGGACTTCTTGCTGCAACAGCAACTCCTTTTATCGGTCATGAATCCGGCGTAAATGCTGCAAAAGTACAGCCTGCAAAAGGTGCAGCCATGGAAGCGATTTGGAATACTGGTACTGGACAACCTTTCAATATCATTCAATTCCCTGATGTGAAAAACGAAAAAAATATTGAAGGTCTTAGCATACCAGGTCTAGGTAGCTTCTTCTATACAAGTAGCTTTAACGGCAAAGTTGTCGGTCTTAAAGATATCCCGCAAGATCAACGTCCGAACGTTAATATAGTTTATTACAGCTTCCGTGCAATGGTTGTTCTTGGTGTATACTTTATGCTTCTTACATGGCTTGGCTTCTATTTATACAGAAAAGGAAAACTTGAAACTTCAAGATTATTCTTAAAGTTTACGATGTGGTCAGTTCTTCTTCCTTATGTCGCAATCAACTTAGGATGGATGGTAACAGAGGCTGGACGTCAACCATGGACTGTATACGGACTGATGAAAACATCCGCATCCGTTTCACCAATTTCTATGTCACAAATTATATTCTCAATTGTTAGCTTGGTTATATTCTATACTTTATTACTAGTAGCAGATGTTTACTTAATGTTGAAATATGCCAAAAAAGGGCCTGAAGTCGTTACTGCTTCTGAAGAGGGGGATGTAAACTATGTCTCATGATATGTTAGCCATCATCTGGTTCGGTCTTTGGGGAGTTATTTGGACAGTGTATTTTGTCCTTGATGGATATGCACTTGGAACAGGAATGCTGTTTCCATTCATAACAAAAGATCGGAAGGAACGGAATCAGCTACAAGAATCAATTGGACCTTTCTGGGGCGGTAATGAAGTTTGGTTAATCACAGCAGGCGGTGCAACATTTGCTGCCTTCCCAGTTACCTATGCAAACATGTTTAGCTATTTATATACACCGCTTATGCTTATACTATTTTCTCTCTTCTTCCGTGCAGCAGGGCTTGAATTTATGCATAAAGAAGAATCACCAAAATGGCAAAGTACATTTAAATGGGCATTTGCCATTGGCAGCTTTTTAATCGCCCTATTATTCGGAGTAGCGTTTGCAAATCTATACTACGGCCTATTAATTGGTCAAAATGGATATGAAGGAACATTACTCAGTCTTCTTCATCCTTATGGTTTACTTGGTGGTATTCTATTCGTCGCAATCTTCACTCTTTCAGGTGCACTATGGACGATATTGAAAACAACAGGAGAAGTAGCCGATCGGTCCTACAAGATTGCAAGACCAGCATCTATGGTATCAGCTATCTTACTTGCTATCTTCTTCGTTGCAACTGCAAACCGAACAAAGCTATTTGAAAATTCCAATCAATACCCTGTTCTTTATTTGCTACCAATCTTAGCTATGCTTCTAAGCATACTTGCTATCTGGATGGTGGCAAAGAAAAAAATCGGATTGGCCTTTACTTCCGTAGCTTTAACAATCGCAATGTTTATGGCAACAGGCTTTGCAGGAATGTTCCCAAGAATGCTTCCTTCTCGCATTAATGATGCATTTAGCACAACGTTATACAATGCATCAGGTAGCCAGTTAACCTTACAAATTATGTTCGTTGTAGCTATTATCATGGTACCAATTGTTATCGGTTATCAAATATGGAGCTATACCGTTTTCAAAGAAAAGATTACTAAGAACTCAGCAAAGGGATATCATTAATACTCCTTAGTAAGAAAGGCACATGACATGATGTCATGTGCTTTTCTTATGTAAAACTACGCGTATGCATTGTAATAGTATCTAATCGTTTTTGATTGATTTCATAGCCTAACCCGTTTAGAGTTGAAACAGTTACCTTTCCGTTTTTCACCGTAACCTCGGGACAAATAATATCCTCTTCCCAGTAACGTGCCGATGCGGAAATATCTCCTGGAATCGAAAAGTTAGGCAAAGTGCTGAGGGCAATATTTTGAGCTCTAGAAATTCCGGTTTCAATCATGCCTCCACACCAAACGGGAATCTGTTGTTCCATGCAAAAATTATGAATACGAATGGCTTCTATTAACCCACCGACCCGTCCCGCTTTTATATTGATAATTCGACAACTCCCTAACCGTATAGCTATCCTTGCATCTTCTAGTGTATGAATGCTTTCATCTAGGCAAATAGGCGTTTCAATTTGCTGTTGAAGAGTAGCATGATCAAGAAAATCATGATCCCCAAGCGGCTGCTCAATCATCATTAGCCTAAATTCATCTAATCGCTTCAACTTATCTACGTCATTTAAGGTATAAGCTGAATTTGCGTCTACCATGAAAGGAAGGTCCGGAAATTCTTTCCGAATACCTGAAACAATTTCATAATCTCGGTCTGGTTTTATTTTTACTTTAAATCGTTTGTAGCCATCCCTTGCATATTGTTCAATATGTCGTAGCATTACAGGCAATGAATTCAGTCCAATAACAACCCCAACTTCAATCTCCTCTTTTAAACCACCTAGTGCGCCTTTTAACGATTGATTTGTCTGTTGTGCATATAAATCCCATAGAGCGCCTTCTATACCAGCCTTCGCCATATGATTGCGTTTTACTTGCCATAACATCTGAACGTCACCCGGATGTGCAAGGGGAGTTCGAAGCAAGGCAGGAATTAAATAGTCAGTTAGCATATGCGATGCCGTTTGAATTGTTTCTTCTGTATACCAAGGCTGTGAGAATGCGACAACTTCTCCCCAGCCGCTTCTACCGTCTTCATCATGTAATTGAATTAAAATACTTTCTCGCTCCTTGTACAAGCCGTAGCTCGTCTGAAACGGAGTAACCAGGTTCATATTTGTGTAATAGAGTGTCACGCGCTGAATGTTCATCGTAAGAGTCCCTTCAACTCACGGCGTAATAACTTATTGGATGCGTTGCGCGGTAGTTCATTAACATAGTAAATGTGTTTTGGCACTTTATAACGGGCAAGCCGCTCTTGGCAAAATAAAAATAGATCTTCCTCAGCTAATTCCTTTTCTACTTTTACAAAAGCAACTGGGACTTGTCCCCAATTTTCATCATCAATCCCCACCACACCTGCCTCTAAAACGAATGGATGAGCAAGAAGAACCTCCTCGATTTGTGCAGGGTAAATGTTTTCCCCGCCAGAAATTATTAAATCATTACGGCGGTCTAATACATATAAAAATCCTTCTTCATCTGAATATCCGATATCTCCTGTATGCAGCCATCCATCTACAATACTCTGTTTCGTCGCATCATCCTGTTTCCAATATCCATTTGTTACATTTGGGCCTTTTACTACAATTTCACCAGCTTCACCTGCTGACAGTGTCTTTCCATCCTTTTCAATTCGCAATTGACAAGGAAATAAAGGCTTCCCAGCTGATCCTACCTTTAAAAGCATATAATCGCTAGATAATGTACAAATTTGCGATGCAGTTTCAGTCATACCATACGATTGAAATACAGGAATATGCTTTTCTACACAAGCCTCAAGAAGCGGCTTCGGTGCAGGACCTCCCCCAAGCAATACACAGCGAAGGGTTTTCGGATAATCTTGATTTAAGAGTAACCGAATCATATCGGTAAGAACCTTTGAAACAACAGAAACCATCGTAATATCACATTGTAACAATTTCTCATTAATTTGATTTGCATCTGCCCGTTTTAAGATGACAATGCGCATGCCGTAGATAACATTTTTCAATAAAATAGATAACCCACCCACATGAAAAAACGGTAAACAAGCTAACCAACAATCTTCCTCTGTAAGACCTAAGTTTAAGGCAGAGCCAACCGCACTCCACCAATGATTTCCATAGGTTAGCTTCACACCCTTTGGATTACCAGTAGTACCTGATGTGTAAATGATGGTCATCGTTTCCTCTTCCGCAAATTCTTCCATAAAAGGGACAGCAACGGAAGGTAAAGCAAGTAGCTGTTCATATGTATACTTATATATTCGATGGTTATCTACCATGATATGCTGGTTATCATCTGTTATAAGTAAATGTACTTCAGCATCCTCTATTTGCCAAAGAAGCTCTTCCTGTGACAGCCGTGTATTTAGTAAAACGGCTACCGCACCTATGTATGAGAGTGCATGGATTACATATACCATTTCAATACTGTTTCTCATTAAAACGGCTACATGATGTTCCTTGCCTACTCCAGCGAAAGAAAGATGCTCCGCAAGAGTAGCAACCTGTTTATCTAACTCACGAAAAGTCAGTACCTGAGTTCCCTCTTCGAGTGCAATTCGCTCCGGTGTTAAAAAAGCACGCTGCTTTAACCAGTTTGGCATCATTTTCATCCGATTCCCCTTCTTTCTATAACCATTTCCTACATGTATTATATACCAACAAAAAAACTGGTACTCAAATGAGCACCAGTCCTTATTATCTTATCATCAAGGAAAACGAGGAAATTGTCCGAAGTCTGGTGAACGTTTTTCCTTAAATGCATCGCGTCCTTCTTTTGCTTCATCTGAAGTATAGTAAAGAAGCGTTGCATCACCTGCTAGTTGTTGAATACCTGCTAGGCCATCCGTATCAGCATTAAATGCAGCCTTCAAGAAGCGGATTGCCATCGGGCTTTTTTCTAGAATTTCTTCTGCCCATTGTACTGTTTCATCTTCTAGTTGTTCTAACGGCACTACTTTATTTACAAGGCCCATATCTAGAGCTTCCTGTGCACCATATTGACGGCATAAATACCAAATTTCACGTGCTTTCTTATGTCCTACGATACGTGCTAAGTAACCAGCACCATATCCACCGTCAAAGCTTCCTACCTTCGGACCAGTTTGTCCAAATACAGCGTTTTCAGCTGCAATGGTTAAGTCAGCTACAATATGAAGAACATGACCACCGCCGATTGCATAACCTGCAACCATTGCAATAACTGGTTTTGGAATCGCACGCATGAGGCGTTGCAAATCAAGCACGTTTAAACGAGGGATTTGATCGTCTCCAACGTATCCACCATTGCCGCGAACCTTTTGGTCTCCGCCGGAACAAAATGCACGTCCGCCTTCACCTGTTAAAATAATAACGCCAATATTTTCATCATCGCGAGCACGCGCAAATGCATCGATCATTTCCATAACGGTTTTTGGTCGGAATGCATTATGCACATGAGGGCGATTGATAGAAACCTTTGCAATACCATTGTATGTAGAATAAATGATATCTTCATATGAACCTTGAATATTCCACTCTCTTGTCATCAAATTACCTCCTAATTCGTCAAACTATTCAAAAATCCCATTACTATTGTATCAAACTTTTCTGGTTGTTCCACATGAATTGCATGGCCTGCGTCAGAAATTTGTATCAGCCTTGCATTTGGCAGCATATATTCCATACGTGATAGAATCCCTATAAACTTTTCATCATATTCACCACAAAGAAGTAATACAGGCATTTGAAGCTTATGTAACCAATGCCACCAGGAAGGCTGAACTCCTGTCCCCATACCTCGTAAGCTATTTGCAAGTCCAATCTCATTGTTTCGCAATCGTTCCTTACGAAGACAATCACGAGTTGATTTTGATAAACGTTTTTGTGAAGCAAATAAGGGAACCTCTTCCCATTTATCAACAAAAGCAGGGATACCAGCTGTTTCAATAAAATTTGCCAGCTTACGATCTTTTTGCACGCGTTCTTCCCGCTCTTCCTTTTCTTCTAAACCTGCTGTCGTACTTTCTAAAACTAGGGAACGAACCCGCTTAGGATACAAACTTGCAAATGTAACGGCAAGCCTTCCCCCCATGGAATAACCAAGAATATGTACTTGCTCTGCATGAATACTATCTACTAACATACGTAAATCCCGTGCAACTACTTCTATATTGTATCTTGCTTCATCTACCGGGTGCTCCGTTTTCCCATGTCCAAGCAAATCAATGGCAATCACACGAAAATGTTTGCTCCATGAAGAAAGAAAGGAGCGCCATGTTTCTTTGCTTCCCGTAAAACCGTGCAGAAGAAGAAGGGGCTCCCCAGCGCCAACCTCTTCCACATCATACATGACCCCGCCAAGGTTAATCATGCTGCAACACCTTGTCAATTTCCTTCGATATGGTTGTCCATAGATCACGGTGCATACGCATATTACCTTCACGATCTGTCCGCCATTCTATAACATGGAGTCCATGTCCGGTTACTCCATCCTTTACGTATTCACGAAATTGCTGCCACGATTGCGGGCGACTGAATGTACCGCCATACATCTTAACTACATGTTCATAATCTAAACCAAGCGGCGTTCCAAATAATGTTTCAAAATGTTTCTGTTGCTCATGCTGTGAAAGAAAAGAAAAGATTCCACCACCATCATTATTCACGACAACAATCGTCGCATCCAGTTGATGAAGTTTCGCCGCAAGCAAGCCATTTAAATCATGGTAAAAGGCTAAATCCCCAATGATAAGTACAAGAGGTGCAGACGAAATACTTGTACCAAGTGCAGTGGAGATAACACCATCAATCCCATTTACACCACGATTTGCGTAGATAGTAAGGTCCTTTTCATTATTAAGTAAAAAGGTATCTGCATCTCGAATCGGCATGCTATTACTCAGAAATAACGATCCCTTGTCTGGAAGCAAGTGTGCAACCTCTGTAATAACCTTACCTTCAAATGGGTGTTCATAATCTTGAATGGCAAGAAGATGTTTCTTGGACACTTGATTGATTATCTTCCAAGAACGAATCCAATTGCCTTCCCTTTTTCCTGTAGTCTTTGCCGCTAATTCCTTACAAAATTGCGTTTCATTCGCATGGATCATTTCATTCGTCATACGCCCTGGATCTCGCCATGAGCCAGATTCGTCAACTGTAATATGTAAGGCTCCATCTTGCTTACTAATAAATTGTGAAAGTGCTTTTGAAACAGGCATTGCGCCGAGACGAATGACTACATCAGGTTTCCAATTGGATGAGATGCTTTCATTTCGTAAAAACGTATCATAACAATCGATAATAAATGTTTTATCATGGTATCCGCATCGAAGTTGTGATAATGAATCTGCAAGAATTGGATATTGTAATGTTTGGGCCAATTCCGTAACAGCCTGTGCTAGCAAGGGATCATTTTGATCTCCACAAACGATTATTCCTTTATCCAAACAACTTAAGCGATTTGCTAAAGTCTCCACATAATGCTTGGATGGAACACGAATACTTGTTTCATCCATTTCCAGACTAGACACTTTCCCTTTGTTCCATATATCTGGTAATGAAAAATCCGGTAATAGCGGCTCACGAATTGGAAAATTTAAATGAACAGGTCCGTTTGGTACATCTTTACTAAGCATAACAGCTCGCTTGGCTGAAGAACGGATATAACGATACATCTTATCTGAGGACTCAGGTAGTGCAAGTTCAAATGATTTTTTTACAAATGAACCATAAAGCCCAATCTGATTCATTGCTTGTGGTGCTTCTACGTCGCGCAGCTCGTGTGGACGATCCGCGGTTAATACTAAAAGTGGCACACGAGAATGAAATGCTTCGCATACAGCAGGAAAATAATTTGCTGCTGCCGTACCTGAAGTACAAAGCAAGACAACAGGCTGTTTTTTTGCTTTTGCCATACCGAGAGCAAAAAAAGCAGCTGAGCGCTCATCCACATGTAAATACGTAGTAATGTCAGCATGCTCAGCCATTAACAAGGCTAACGGTGTTGAACGGGAACCGGGGCTAATGACAACATCGCGTACATGTAAGTACGCGAGTTCATCAACAAACGATCCCAAATAATAGGTCAATGCTTCTGTATGACTCATTCTGTGTTTCCCCCTAAGGCCGTAAGCATAGGCTTAAACTTCATTTTTGTTTCTTCATATTCGAGTTCT
The DNA here is from genome assembly GCF_056992975.1 of Ectobacillus sp. Lineage (NCBI taxonomy): Bacteria > Bacillati > Bacillota > Bacilli > Caryophanales > Bacillaceae > Ectobacillus > Ectobacillus sp. Next base: position 9,007 of record NZ_JBXKMX010000076.1, read on the forward strand.
GCCTTCGAATCTGCTACGATACCACATCCTGCAAACAAAGTAATATAATTTCCTTTAATTAAGCCCGAACGTATACCTACTGCAAATTCTCCGTTCCCCTCACTGTCTAACCAACCAATTGGACCGCCATATAGACCACGATCAAGCTGTTCCTGCTGACGAATCATTCTCATCGCCTCATTACGTGGTGTTCCACCTAGCGCTGGAGTTGGATGCAATTTTTCAACCATAGTCAATAAACTGCTCGTACCACTTGCTTCAACAGGTGTATACAAATGAATTAAATGTTTTGTTTTCATAATACCAGGTGTTTGCGGAATGACTATGTTTTCACACACTTCTTCCATCATTTTTCGTATACTATCAACAACATATCCATGCTCAATTCGGTTTTTGTCATCATATAATAATTCTTTTGCATTTCGTTCATCTTCTTCTTCTGTTTTACCCCGACCAATTGAACCAGCAAGACACATTGAAGTATACTTTGTTCTCTCCTTTTTAACTAATCGTTCAGGAGTTGCTCCTAAAAAACATGATCCGTTGTAATCAACCGCAAATACATAGCAACCAGGTTGACCGATTCGAAGTGCCTCCAGTACATTAGCTGAATCTACTTCACGATCCGTTTCTAATTTCATTTCGCGCGCTAAAACAACCTTAGGTACATTCTTTTCTTCCATTTCCTTCTGAACTGCGGTTACTGTTTGAACCCAGTCCTCAAGCTTTCCCTCGTGCTTACGTATATAAGAAACGGCATGATCAGATAATGGATCCTTACTTAGCTGAAGTAAGTCATGAACTGCTTCTTTCATTTCTTCATTCAAATCTTGTACGTGATTATCTTTACGTGCAATTTTATTTATAGTTAACCACGCTTCACCATCCTTTAATGTAATCATAAAGGACGGTAGCCATAATGTGGAATCAGCGTATGAATTCCACGTTTCTGTTTTTTCATGTAACGGATCAAAGGTAAACCCACCGAACAATAGTGGTCCCGTTCCGAATGCAAATGGAGAGTGGTCTATACGTACTTTCTCCCACAAGTTTTGAATTTCATGAAAACGCTTTTTTGAAGATGAAGTAAAAGTTAATACGGATCCTATTCCCGCCATAGTAATACGCTGGGTAGGATCGGACCAATAAAAGCGCTCCTTATATCCTAATTTTCGTCCGGCTGCATAAAAAAGGAGTGGATCAATCCATTCCACTTGTTTAACCGTACTTATAATCGTTTCTTCTCGTGTATCTACAGCAGTGAGGAGCGATTGCTGCATTCTGTGTTGTTTCATATCGATCATATGTGTCTCCTCCTTACGAAAGAACTCTACTTATGTTTAATTTACACCCCTAATAAAAGCCGTGTCAATCATTAGCATTTTAGTAAGAAACCATGTCGTTTCCTATAAATTAAACATTGACACTATCCATGGCTTTTCCTACACTTAATTGTGTACTTATTATGAACTGGGGGATTCAAACATATGAAAGCAGAAACGAATTCTTCGTTAACGCATACTACAATAAAGCAAAATCGTTTTAGAGTATGGTGGAATCTACTTCGTCCTCATACCCTTACTGCATCCTTTGTTCCCGTTTTAATCGGAACTGTGTATGCATTGCAAATGATAGGATCAATGAAAATAAATCTTCCTTTATTTATCATTATGCTGCTCGCATGTATGCTCATTCAAACGGCCACAAACCTTTTTAATGAATATTTTGATTTCAAAAGAGGACTGGACAATGAAAAATCCGTCGGCATCGGCGGTGCGATTGTCCGCGAAGGATTTAAACCAACTACTGTCCTATATTTGGCGTATGGTTGCATTGCTTCTGCTTTGTTATTAGGGATTATTATTTGTATACAAAGTAGCTGGTGGCTTGCATTGGTTGGTATAGTAAGTATTTTGGTTGGATATTTGTATACAGGTGGTCCCATTCCGATTGCCTACACACCTTTTGGCGAACTTACTTCAGGATTATTTATGGGCATAGTTATTATTGGAATTTCATTCTTTATTCAAACAGGGGAAGTTACAAGCAACTTAATTTTAATTTCCATACCATCTTCTCTTTTAATCGGATCGATTTTATTAGCAAATAATATTCGCGATCTTGACGGGGATAAAGAAAATGGTCGGAAAACATTAGCTATTCTTGTGGGACGAAAAAATGCAATTTTTGTTTTAGGAACAATATTCTTCATATCCTATGCGTGGGCGCTATTCCTACTATTTAGTGGAATTGTCTCTCCTTGGATTTTAGTCGTATTCCTAAGCCTTCCACAAGCCATTTCCGCAGTAAGAGGATTTATCGGAAAAAGCTTACCTGCCGAAATGATGCCGGCAATGATTGCCACTTCAAAAATGAACACCATTTTTGGGTTTTTATTTGCTATAGGTTTGTTACTTGGATTTTTCCTATACTAATCGCCTCAATGGCAAAGGCAGCTAGAAATAGCTGCCTTTTTTTCGTTTCAATACCTTTCCTTATAATTTTGATACGGTTGCAAATACTAGTACCAATAATAAAAAAGGAAGGTGCCTTCATGCTGACTCCAAGACAAATAGAGCATTTTAAACGAGTTTTAACTTATGAAAAGGAAGAACTCGAAAGAAGTATTTCTTCGCGGGAAACAGAAGACCGACAAACGCATAGTGAATCCATAGGGGAACTCTCCCTTTACGATAACCATCCTGGGGATATCGCTACTGAATTGTATGAACGAGAAAAAGACTTTGGTTTACTGGAATTCCATCATAAACAACTGGATGATATCAACTATGCGTTAGCACGAATAGAAGCTGGTAATTATGGCATTTGTGAAGTATCCGGTGAAATCATACCGCTTGAGCGACTAGAAGCTATGCCAACTGCAGTAACAACTAAGGAACACGCCAACGATCGCTTATTAAAAGATAGCAGACCAGTAGAAGAAGAAATCATTACACCTGTAGTAACGAAGAAACAACGAGACTCCTTTATCGGTTATGATGAAGAAGATGCATGGCAAGATGTAGCGAATTATGGAAGTTCTGATACTCCTTCAGATTTAAGTGGGCAAGACTATAAAGAATTTAATACGATGTATATAGATAGTGATGAGCCTAGAGGTGTTGTTGAGGATTTTGAAAATTTTATCGGAACAGATATATATGGAAAGAATCCAAAAGCATATCCGGGAGATGACCATGAATCATATGAACAAATGTTAGACAATGATGATGTTTTTCCAACAAACAACAAAAAAACATAATTAGTTTCGTTATAAAAAAGTAGAGCTAACTACCAGCCCATTCCTATTTCGCTGGTAGTTAGTTGAATCAATATGATTCAATTCCTACAAAAAGAGCATTTCACCAAAGCGAAATGCTCATAACTTTTTATTTTTTTACAACGTTAGCAGCTTGAGGTCCACGATTTCCTTCAACGACTTCAAAAGTAACTTCTTGACCTTCTTCTAAAGTTTTAAATCCTTCACCTTGAATAGCAGAGAAGTGCACAAATACATCATTACCATCTTCTCCTTGAATAAATCCATAACCCTTTTCACCATTAAACCATTTTACTTTACCCACTTGCATTGTATTACCTCCTAAAGTTGAAAAAATAAAACTAATTGCGCTACATACGAAGGAAGAGAATAAAGAAATTGTTCAAGTCTAGCATGTTAAGAACATGAGAAATTTGACCTACTTCCGTACCAATATATGCAGTTCAATAGTACTTTTAATGTATCATAATTAAATAATTTCCGTCAAACAAATAATGTGTGCAATGGAAATATTAACAAAATATTCATTTCTTCTCATTTGCTCTTTCGATACAATAGAATTGGTACATTTATTTTTGAATGGAGAGGAGATATTCCATGAAATCACATGAAATCGACTATGAGTTGTATGGCGATGATATGCAATTTGTTCAAATTGAACTGGACCCCCAAGAAAGTGTAGTTGCCGAAGCTGGCGCCCTTATGATGATGGAAGACGGCATCGCAATGGAAACTATTTTCGGAGACGGCTCCGAACAAAAAGGACTTTTTGGTAAGCTGCTTGGCGCTGGAAAACGGATGGTAACCGGAGAAAGTCTATTTATGACTGTATTTACCAATACGAATAATGTAAAGCGTTCTGTCTCCTTTGCAGCATCTTATCCAGGGAAAATTATCCCCATTGACTTAAGTCAATACAATGAAAAATTAATTTGCCAAAAGGATGCCTTTCTTTGTGCAGCAAAAGGAGTTTCTATTGGCGTTGAGTTTACGAAGAAGCTTGGGACTGGATTCTTCGGGGGTGAAGGATTTATTATGCAAAAGCTTGAAGGTGATGGCTTAGCATTTATTCACGCAGGGGGAACAATTTTCCAAAAAGAGCTGCAACGTGGGGAAAGACTTCGCGTTGATACAGGTTGCTTAGTAGCCTTAACGAAAGACGTTCACTACGATATCCAACTTGCAGGAAATGTGAAGACAGCATTGTTTGGCGGTGAAGGTTTATTTTTTGCTACACTAGAAGGACCTGGTACCGTTTGGGTTCAATCCCTCACATTAAGTCGTCTTGCACAACGTATTAATGGATCTGCTGGAGTAAAAACCGATGAAGGTAGCGTTCTCGGCGGATTGGGACGTTTAATCGACTAACGAATGGATTATATTGAGTCTTCATATAATGTAGTGTTGCTTTCCTAAGCAGCACTACATTCATATAGGAGGTTCTTCCTTGCTCACATTCTCTACCATCGATAAAGAACTAAGCCTTTTGCTTGCGAATTGCTGCGCATTAACCTATGAGCAGAATATACAAAATGGGCACTTTTCTATTCCAGATGGATTTCAATATGTTTTAGGTTTCAAAGCAAAGGCAATTGGGGCACTGGAATGGTTTGGCTTTATTCTAGAATCAGATGATTGTATTATTGTAGCCTTTCGAGGCACACAATCTGATCCTGATTGGATTGCAGATTCTTTAGTCAATCAACGGGAATATCCATATACCCCAAACAGCGGTAATGTTCACAGTGGCTTTCTTTCTATATATGAAACGTGCCGTGACACCATTATGGACACACTATCTACGCTTTCCTCAGATAAATCTCTTCTAATAACTGGTCATAGTTTAGGAGGAGCACTGGCTGTCCTCCACATGTTAGATGCCAGAGTCAATACTTCGTTTAGCAAATATATTCTCTATAACTTTGGTGCTCCAAAAGTAGGAGATCTTGCATTTCGAAACTATTACAACCTGCAGGTTGCAAACAGCATTCGATTTGTCAATTTATTTGATATTGTTCCTCTTTTACCGCCAAGAAATGTGAAGATTGAAAAAATCAATCGTATATGGGAGTATTACCATGTAAATCATACTGTTACCTTTACTTCTAACTTAGGATCCATTACTAAAAATCACGATATTTCATCTTACATGAATGCCATACAAACATGGGCATAAAAAAACAGGTGCTTATAGGCACCTGTTCCCTCAAAAAATCGGTTTGATATTCCATATTTCATCAGCATATTGCTTAATCGTGCGATCACTTGTGAAATATCCTGACTTTGCAACATTCGTTATACTCATCTCTAACCATTTCTTGCGATCTTGATAGGCTTTTCCCACTTTTTCCTGCACATCTATATACGGAGCAAAATCTCGTAATACAAAATATTCATCATTTTGTGTAATGAGAGAATCATAAATGGTTCCAAATTCATCATCCCCATCAGAGAAAAATCCATTTACAAACTGATTCACAACTTTTGTAATTCGTAGATCATGATGGTAATAATCACTTGAACGATATCCACCATTGCTGTAATAATGTAGCACTTCCTCAGCTGTAAGCCCGAAAATAAATATGTTTTCATCCCCGACTTCATCACGTATCTCGACGTTAGCACCGTCAAGAGTTCCAACAGTAACCGCTCCGTTCATCATAAACTTCATATTTCCTGTTCCAGAAGCTTCCTTACTTGCTGTTGAAATTTGCTCGCTTACGTCAGATGCTGGGAAAATTTCTTCTGCAAGCGATACACGGTAATTTTCCAAAAAGATAACTTTTAAAACACTATTTGTTTGCGGATCATGGTTGACCTTAACAGCAAGATCATTTATCAGTTTAATAATTTTCTTTGCATAATAATATCCAGGAGATGCCTTAGCTCCAAATATAAAGGTGCGTGGTTGCATCGTGAACGTTGAATCCTCTTTTAACCGATTGTATAAATACATGATATGAAGTACATTCAAAAGCTGACGTTTATAAGCATGAAGTCGTTTTACTTGTACATCAAAAATGGACTGCGTATCAATGGCAATGCCTGTCTTTTGTAATATACGCTGTGCTAACTTTTCTTTACGAAGCTTCTTCACAGCCTCGAATTCCTGTAAAAATGAAGCATCATTCTTATATGCTAATAGCGATTTGAGCTTTGTTGGATCTGCTATCCAATCGGAACCAATACTATCTACTAATAACTTTGTAAGTTCCGGATTGGCTTTTAATAACCATCTTCTATGTGTAATTCCATTCGTTTTATTATTAAATTTATTTGGATAAAACTCATGAAACAGTCGCATCTCACGCTTCTTTAAAATCTCTGTATGAATATGCGCAACACCATTTACACTATGGCTACCTACAACAGCAAGATGTGCCATTTTCACAAGGCCATCTGCAATAATGGCCATATTCTCAATTCGTTTCCAATCATATGGATATCGATTCCATAAATCACGACAAAATCGTTCATTAATTTCATTCACAATCATGAAAATACGTGGCAGAAGCGGCTGAAAAATATGAATTGGCCACTTTTCAAGTGCTTCTGAAAGAGTAGTATGATTGGTATATGAAATAGTATTCGTCGTAATGTACCATGCTTCATCCCAGCCCATGTGTTCCTCATCTAGCAACACTCGCATTAATTCAGGAATAGCAAGCACAGGATGTGTATCGTTAATATGAATGGCTACCTTTTCATGTAGATTCTTTAATGTACCATTGCGATCCTTATGCAGACGTATAATATTTCGTAAACTAGAAGAAACAAGAAAATATTGCTGCTTCAAACGAAGTATTTTTCCTTCGTCATGTGTATCATCTGGATACAAAAATTCAGATACAGATTCTGTTTCTCGCTTATAAACGAGTACATTTTTATTATTCGGTGGGAATGGCGTAGGCTCCGCACTCCACAAACGAAGTGTATTCACGGTATCTGTATGATACCCAACAATGGGTACATCATACGGAATCGCCATAATTGTCTCCGGATTATTATGATAAAATTCTAGTCTTCCATTCACGTTCGAGGACTCTACTTGTCCCCAAAAGTTAACTTCCACTGCCTGATCTTGTCTCCGTAGTTCCCATACGTTTCCATTTCGTAGCCATTGTTCTGGCAGCTCAACTTGATATCCATCCACTATTTTTTGATCAAATAACCCGTGCTTATACCGAATACCAAAACCATGTCCTGGAAGGTTAAGCGATGCAAGTGAATCCAAGAAACAAGCTGCGAGACGCCCTAAACCACCGTTTCCTAATCCTGCATCTGATTCGTTCTCTTCCAATTCATCTAAACTAATTCCTAAATCTGCTAACCCTTCTCTGCTTATCTCCAAAATATCTAAATTCAATAAATTGCTACCAAGTAATCTTCCAAGCAAAAATTCAATGGACAAATAATAGGTTTGTTTATTGTTATCTGTTCGGATTTTTTCATTCGTATCAATCCATCGTGAACTAATATATTCTCGCACCATATGACCTAGCGTGTTGTACTGATCACGAGTCGTAGAGTCTTTAAAGCTTTTCC
>NZ_JBXKMX010000077.1:0-7332 GCF_056992975.1 Ectobacillus sp.
GACTAGCATACATTAAATAGAGAAAATGAGAAGAAAGGCCGATTTATATGACGGTAGTCATTAAGAAATTTGTTATCGTAAATAATTACGGTGTAGTGCGTATAACAGATCACGTAAATGAAGTGAAAACAGATGCTACTAAGTCTAATAATGGAGCAGAAGGACCCGTTATGGCAGATTTTGTGAATGGAAAACGAACCGTCTAGTATACAATGAAGATTCTTTCATATCGAATGCCACTCCTTATTGAAAGTCAGCAATTTGCTGGCTTTTTCTATTATATGTAAAATTTTTCGCCACATATCATAAAAAGTCATTGTATTAATAGAATAAATTAAAGAATCCATTCGCGAAGGGAGGGGGAATGGATGGGGAGGACTATAAAAGTTGATATTACGGAAAAGGTAGTTGCAAAGTTTAAAAATAATTATTTAGAATTATATTCAAATAAATTTATGATTGGAAAATATTATATGAATTCAGAAAATAAGCATTATGTACTAGAAAATGGCTATATATTTGAAAATGGACGTTTTTATCGTCTTATTGATACACGCAGAGATGTGAATCCTTCTGTAAGACGGTCCGATGTAAGGTGGTGTTTAGATGATACGAGTAAAAGTATTTGATGAAAGTCATGAAAAAGATTTGGAAGAATCAATTAATGGTTTTTTAAAAAAAATTACAGAAGAGAGTGTAGTGGATATTAAATATCAAGTAGCTGTTTCTAATAATGATGAGGAAAATCAAATATACTGTTTTTCGGCTATGATTGTATATAAAGGATGACAGAAAAGGAATACGACGCACTCCTTTTCTGTCATCCTTTTATTTGGAACGTGCATCTTTTCCAGCAGACATTCCTGCAATTCTTCCTGTTACGAGAGCAGCGGTGATATTGTATCCACCTGTATAACCATGAATGTCGAGGATTTCCCCGCAAAAGTACAAGCCCTGCATGATCTTGGAAGCCATTTCTTTTGGATGAATTTCTTTAATGGACACCCCGCCCCCCGTTACGAAGGCTTTTTCAATTGATTGTGTTCCGTGCACCGCAAAAGAAAAATCTTTGATATCGCGTACAAAGGCGCGTAACTTATCATGAGAAGCTTGACTTGCATGAGTACTATCAAGTAAGTCATTTCGCCCAAGAAGAAATAGTAAGTATCGTTCTGGTAACATTCCTTTTACTAAATTTTTTACACTTTTTTTCGGATCTTCTTGTATTCGTTGTAGAACTTGTTGAAAGAGCTCGTCTTCTTTTGTATCTGGGTACGAATCAATGCGCATCATAACTTGATTTACTTGAAATTTTTTCATCGTTTTAATGACATATTGACTACATCTTAGTGCTGCTGGTCCTGAAAGACCGAAATGAGTAAAAATCATGTCCATTTTATGGGTAATGACTGTTTTCCCTTTTGGATTTAAAACGCTCATTTCAACATTTCGGAGGGATATCCCTTGTAACACGCGTTCTTTAATAAAGGATTCATTAGATAGAATCGGAACTTCGGTCGGAAAGAGCTCAGTAATATGATGACCGGCTTTTTCTGCCCATGCATATCCGTCCCCAGTTGACCCAGTATGCGGAACCGATTTTCCTCCAACCGCTACCACAACGTGCCCTACAGGGAGTATTTCACCGTTTTGCAAGACAACCGCTGAAGTTTGTCCGTTTTTATACTCTATCGTTTTTACGGATTGGTTTGTACGCACATGAATATGAAGCTCATGCATTCTATGAAGAAGAGCATCGACGACGGATTGTGATTTATTAGAAACGGGAAACATTCTTCCGTGATCTTCTTCCTTTAATTTCACGCCTAGCTTTTCAAAGAATTGAATAATATCTTCGTTATTGAATATGGAAAAGGCACTGTATAAAAAACGACCGTTTCCAGGAATATGCTGTATACGTTCTTCTTCGGGAAGGCGGTTCGTCACATTGCAGCGTCCTCCACCTGATATGGCAAGCTTTCTTCCTAGTTTTTCTCCTTTATCGAGCAGCAAGACAGTAGCCCCTTGTTCAGCTGCTCCAATGGCTGCCATTAGACCAGATGGTCCCCCGCCGATAACAATTACATCATAGTTCATTTTTCTCACCCTTGTCCGTTCTTTTTTCTTCTGTAAACAAGAATAGCACGAAAAAAGGAAAAATAGAAATAGCTCTTTTCTTTCCGTAACTATTCGTTTTTTTACGCTTATCGTATATGGAAGTTTTATGATACAATACAAAAGTTAGATTTTAATATACGTGGGGGATCTTTAAATGTCCGATTCCAAATTTGTACGTGGAACACTTATTGTAACGTTCGGAACCTTTTTCGTAAAATTTCTTGGTATGATTTATGTCTTTCCGTTTCACCAGCTTGTTGGTACCAATGGTGGAACCTTGTATACATATGGCTATGTTCCATATCAGATTTTTCTAAGCATAGCAACAGCAGGCGTTCCGCTAGCTGTTTCTAAATTTGTATCGAAATATAATGCGCTTGGAGATTATGAGACAAGTAGACGAATGTTTCGTTCCGGGATGAAGCTTATGATTTTTATGGGTATTCTTTCCTTTCTTGTTCTGTATATGAGTGCTCCCCTGTTCGCTAAAGCGATGCTTGGTGACAAAACATTGGTCAATAGTCCGGAAGATGTAACCATGATTATTCGGCTTGTTAGCTTTGCTCTTCTTGTTGTCCCGGCAGCTAGTTTAATTCGAGGATTCTTTCAAGGTCATCAGTCCATGGGGCCTACTACTGTTTCACAAATAATTGAACAAATTATCCGTATTGCTATTTTATTGGTAGGAAGTTACATCGTAATTCGAGTATTAAAAGGCTCAGTTGCTACTGCTGTTGGTGTTTCTACGTTTGCAGCTTTCGTATCTGCTGTAGGGGCATTAATCGTATTACTATGGTATTGGGTGAAACGAAAACGTCATTTGGACGAGCTACTATCGTCACAAACGGCAGTGTCATCCACTGTTAGTACCCCTCAGCTTTATAAAGAATTATTTGCCTATGCTCTTCCTTATGTTGTGGTAGGATTAACCATTCCGCTGTATCAGCAAATAGATACGCTAACGTTTAATAAGGCGATGGAAGCTGCTGGAAAGGCGGATATTGCTGAGCATGCTCTCGGTATTTTTACAATGTGGACGCATAAGCTCATCATGATACCAGTGTCGCTTGCGACTGCTTTTAGTTTAACGCTCGTTCCAGCAATTACAAAGTCATTTACAGAAAACAAAATAAAAACGTTACATCATCAAATTCAACAAACCTTTCAAGTAAACATCTTTTTAACATTACCTGCTGTTGTGGGGATTTCTGTTCTTGCTTATCCTCTTTACCGTGCCTTCTATGAAGCAGATCCACTTGGTGGGCAAGTTCTTATGTGGTATGCCCCTGTTGCATTATTATTTGCTTTATTTTCGGTTACTGCAGCTATATTACAAGGAATCAATCAGCAAAAACATGCCATTATTGGTTTAGTAATTGGTGTCGTGTTAAAAATCATATGTAATATCGTGCTAATTCGGTATTTTGATGCGATTGGCGGCGTTCTCGGAACTGGTATTGGATTTGCTGCATCAATTTTATATACGAATAAACAAATTCGTAAGAATGTGAATTTCAGCTTTGTTTTTGTGTACAAACGCACTTTTCAAATTACGGTTATCACTTTGCTAATGGCAGTAAGTGCTAAGTTAGTATATAGTGGCTTATCCACTATCATTCCTTACACAGCAAGTCGCTTGGATGCATTTCTTATCGTAATTATTACTGGCCTTGTAGGGGTTACAGTCTATGTATTTTTGGCTATTCGGACCGGGGTTGCTTCTCGTGTGTTTGGGGAAGAACTACTTCATAAACTAATCAATAGATTTAGACGAACAATTAAACTTACAAACAAACAAGCGTAATAATGAGATTACGCTTTGTTTTTATGTGAAAGGAGAGCCTATGAGAATTGATAAATTCTTAGCGAATATGGGATATGGAAGTAGAAAAGAGGTAAAAAAACTCCTAAAGGATGGAGGAGTTCGTATTGACAGCGTTCCCGTAAAAGATGCGAAGGCACAAGTAAATGTGGATGTTCAGGAAGTTACCGTATACGGTGAACTTGTTGAGTATAAGGAGTTTATTTACTTAATGATGAATAAACCACAAGAAGTAATTTCAGCAACGGAAGATGAAGAGCAACAAACGGTTATTGATTTGCTCCAGCCAGAGGATGCTGTTTTTGATCTGTTTCCAGTTGGTCGTCTAGACAAAGATACAGAAGGGTTTCTTCTTCTTACGAATGATGGAAAACTTGCGCATCAGCTGCTATCACCAAAAAAGCATGTACCGAAAAAGTATTATGCAAGAATTGAGGGACTTGTGACGGAGGATGACATTGCAGCTTTTCGCAGGGGTGTTATGTTAGAGGACGGCTATGTGACAAAACCAGGTGAATTAACCATCTTGCGCGGTGATCGCATATCAGAAATTGAACTCGTAATCACAGAAGGAAAGTTTCATCAAGTAAAACGCATGTTTGAAGCAGTTGGCAAAAAGGTAATCTATTTAAAACGAACAGAAATGGGACCTCTCTTACTGGATGAAGATCTAGAGCTTGGTCAATACCGAGAATTGACGGAAGAGGAACTTCAACTACTTAAAGGTGAATAGGTTATATCCAAAAAATAGAGATGATTCAAAAGGGAAGCCCATTGCCCCTTGAATCATCTCTATATAAAAAGACGCTACCAAATCATTATATCTTTATGTTACAAGTAAGTATGCGACAGATTCCAATGTTTATAAGTAAAAAAAGTATTTTTAAGAAGAAAGTCTCACTCTCTTTCCTGTTGTCGTCCACTTTCCACGACTAGGGCTGTAAACCAAATCATTGAACTGCAGCACATTTAGATCTCGCTGGATGGTTCTAGGCGTTATACCAAATTCATCCACTAAATCCTGGGTTGTGACAGTGCCCTTTTCATTGATGTACATATAAATCGACTTAATCCGTGTTAACATACGAGAGGTTGTAAATTTCAAAAAACCACTCCTCCACGAGTTTTATAGTGACTCAACTAGGAAAAAGAATATCTTTTTGTTTTTATTTTACTCCATATCCTTCATATCATGCTCTTTATTTACCTTTTTTAACACAAAATTAATCTATACATTTCAATGTAAAAGTTTGATATAGAGTGAAACGATAAGATCTAGTATATTTCTACAAAAAACGTCTAAATTCTTCCTTTAGTCAAATCATCGTGAATGTATTTGTTTGCGTATTTTAAAGAGTGAGGCAAACACATTACATATGTTCTTCGTCCATTTAGCATCCCCTTGTTTAGTACGATTATAACTATGCGACTACTTCTATTTTACCACGAATATTGGCGAAATAGACAATCGTTTGCTATGATGAAAGATGAAATTAAGTAAAGTAGGTGAATTCTATTATGAAGATTAATTGGATAGAAGAAGTGGAAAAAAGAAAAGATGCCTTACTTGCAGATACGCAACAATTTTTACGAATTAAAAGTGTGCTTGACGAAGAGGATAGCCAAGAAGGTGCACCGTTTGGCAGAGGCATTGGGCAAGCACTTATGTATATGCTCCAAATGGGTAGTAAAGACGGATTTCGTATGAAAAACCTAGAAGGGTATGCAGGTCATCTGGAAATGGGACAAGGCGAAGAACTCCTAGGTATCCTATGTCATGTTGACGTTGTGCCAGAAGGAGACGGGTGGACAAGTGATCCGTATGCTGCAAATATTCGTGATGGGAAAATTATCGCACGGGGTGCAATCGATGATAAGGGACCAACGATGGCCGCTTACTATGCAATGAAAATTGTAAAAGAGCTTGGTCTACCCTTAACGAAGCGGGTGCGCATGATTCTTGGCGCAGATGAAGAAAGTCATTGGCGTTGCGTGGATCATTATTTTACACATGAAGAAATGCCGACGATGGGATTTGCTCCGGATGCCGATTTCCCTATCATTAATGCGGAAAAAGGAATTTGTGATGTGTATGTAAAGCTGCCTGCATCTGAAAAGAGCGAGAAAATGGCACTAATTAGCTTTTCCTCTGGTAGAAGATTAAATATGGTTCCCGATTTTGCTACAGCACAAGTACGGACAAGTGATGTACATAGTATAGAACGATTTAAAACCTTCCTACATCAAACGAAAATGGAAGGAAAAGCTTCCATAGAAGATGGAATGGTTTCGTTTGAAGTAAAAGGCATATCTGCACATGGATCAACTCCAGAACAAGGAAAAAATGCTGGTATTATGTTAGCTACTTTTTTAAATGGAGAGCAATTGGACTGGGCTGGTACTTCATTTGTTGCGTTTGTAACCAAGTATTTTGAAAAGGATACGCTAGGAAAAGAGCTTGGTATATCATATAGCGACGATATTACAGGAGATTTAACGGTGAATGTAGGTCTTTTGAACTACAGTGAGCAGGAGGGTGGAACACTCGGATTAAATATACGATATCCTGTGACAACTGATGCAGTATGGATGCTGAAAACGTTGGAAACCATTGCAAAGGAGAACGGATTTTCATTAGGGGAGGTGTCGGATTCAAAGCCGCATCATGTCGATAAGGACCATGTGCTAATTCAAACGCTTGCGCATGTTTATGAGGAACAAACAGGAGAAAAAGCTAGCTTGTTAGCAATTGGTGGGGGAACCTACGCTAGATCACTACAGGCAGGAGTTGCATTTGGTCCACTTTTCCCAGGTAAAGAAGAGCTTGCTCATCAAAAGGATGAATATATAGAAATCGATGATTTAGTAAAAGCAACTGCAATTTATGCTCAGGCAATTTATGAATTGGCTAAATAAAAGCAGTTACTAGAAAAAGTACTGATGTGAGATAATCCAAAATGAACATAGAATCTTGGGTTATCTCCTTCTTTATTTTTAGGAAGGGTGAAAACTATGGAGCAATCCATGCAGAAGGAATCGAGGATTAGCATCATGTTTTGATTCTATTATTTTTTCGTTTTTTTTGAATTAGGAGTACTGTTACCTTTATTGGGGGTATACTTGAGTAATATGTTACATTTAGCAGAAACACAAATTGGCACTATTACTTCAATTGGATCCATTGTTATGATTTTCATTCAACCATTATGGGGAATGCTATGTGATTACACGCAAAAACGATATAGTATTAAGAGTTATAAATGTTTATTGATTACGAAACGATGGGAGAATCATGTTGTATGTCCAATCATTATTTTTTTGCTATTCCTATACCATCGAATATTAAAGAACAACTGTTTCAATGGCGATTGCAATATGAGCGGCAACTTTCC
>NZ_JBXKMX010000078.1:0-7722 GCF_056992975.1 Ectobacillus sp.
CTATTTCTTGAGGAAAACGGGCTTGAGTTTGAAATGGATAAGGTGAACGATTTTTTTGCCCTAATAATCTGGAAAGAAAACCTTGTTTTTGTTGAGGCATTTGTAACGGCGGCATTCCCATTGGTTGATGGGGATAAGGGTATTGTGAAGGTTGGTATGGCATTTGTCGCTGAGTCATAAGAATTCTCCTTTCGTATAGGTGTATACACTACTGTATGCTCTAAGGTAGAATTGGTTAGTATTGGATTGAAAAGCAAACTAGGGATGGATTTATAAGCAATAATCAGATATAATGATTACTTGACTTACTTTTGAACGAATAGAAAGAAGGTGGACGAATGACAACTGTAACATTCGAGCAGTTCAATTTTCAACCATTTCTCATACAGGCGGTAGAAGAGCTAGGTTTTAAAGAGCCTACTGAAATACAACAGAAGGTTTTTCCTATTGTTAAAAAGAGATTAAGTGTAATCGGACAATCTCAAACTGGATCAGGAAAAACACATGCTTATTTGCTTCCATGCTTGGATAATATGAATGCAAACTATGAGGGAGTACAGCTCGTTATCACAGCTCCAACACGAGAATTAGCTCAGCAGATTTATGAAGAGGTTCTACGATTAACAAAGTTTTCCCAACAAGAAATAGACGCCCGTTGTTTCGTAGGAGGAACAGATAAAAAACGTGCGATTCAGAAATTAAAAAAACAGCCTAGTATTGTTGTAGGGACACCTGGCCGTATTTATGACTTAGTTGAGGAACAAGCATTGCTTATTCATACTGCCAATACGCTTGTAATGGATGAAGCAGATATTATGCTTGATATGGGCTTTATTCAGGATGTGGATAAAATCGCATCAAAAATGACTAAGCAACTACAGATGCTTGTCTTTTCAGCGACGATTCCAGAAAAATTAAAACCTTTCATGAAAAAGTACATGGAGCATCCAGAATATGTACAAGTGAATCCGAAGCAAATTGCGGCAGAAAATATAGTGCATAATCTGATGCCGATTCGTCATCGAAATAAAATTACGTTATTATCGGAAATTTTATTGCAATCACGTCCTTATTTAGCCATCGTGTTTACGAATACGAAAAAAAGTGCTGAAGAAATTGCGGATGGGCTTGCTGAACGCGGATTAAAAGTAGGCCGTGTTCATGGTGATTTAACCCCGCGTGAGCGGAAGAAAATGATGAAACAAATTCATGACTTAGACTATCAATATATTGTTGCTACCGATTTAGCAGCACGAGGAATTGATATTAAAGGTATTAGTCATGTTATTAATTATGAATTACCGCCAGACCTTGATTTTTATATTCACCGCGTTGGTAGAACGGCACGTGCGGGTCAATCGGGTATTGCTATCACGATGTATGATCTTTCAGATGAAGATGCAATCATTAAATTAGAAAAACGTAATATATCCTTCGAACATATTGATTTAAAGGCCGGTGAATGGATTGAACTTCCTCCTCGAAAGAAGAGACTCAATCGCAAAAAACCAGGATCATCTTTGGATAATATGACGAAAAAAGTGGTAAAAAAACCAACAAAGATTAAACCAGGATATAAAAAAAAGCTTGCTGTAGAACGAGATAAAGTTAAGAAAAAATTTCAAAAAAGATCGAAGTAAGGTTTAACTTCTAAAAAGGGGCATATATGGCTCCTTTTTATTTGTCTAGAGTTCAAGCGGTATAGTAAGATGAAAGTGGCTAAAAATAAGAGGTGAAAATTATGAAAATTGGTTCTCACGTTTCAATGAATGGTAAAAAAATGTTGCTTGGGTCAAGTGAAGAAGCGATTTCTTACGGCGCTACTACATTTATGATTTATACGGGAGCCCCGCAAAATACAAGAAGAAAGCCAATTGAAGAGTTAAATATTGAGGCGGGCCAGCTACATATGAAAGAGCATGGAATCGATGAAATCGTCGTACATGCCCCTTATATTATTAATATTGGAAATACCCAAAATCCTGCGACGTTTAAGCTTGGTGTTGATTTCTTACGCTTGGAGATTGAACGAAGTGAAGCGCTAGGGTTTGCTAAACAAATCGTACTTCATCCTGGCGCCCATGTGGGGGCAGGTTCAGAGGTAGGAATTGCAAAGATTATCGAAGGTTTGAATGAAGTCATTACACCGCAACAAAATGTGCAGATTGCCTTAGAAACGATGGCAGGAAAAGGATCCGAATGCGGGCGAACATTCGAAGAGCTTGCTCAAATTATTTCGGGTGTGACCCATAATGAAAAGCTATCCGTGTGTTTTGATACATGCCATACACACGATGCTGGCTATGATGTGATCGGTGATTTTGATGGGGTTCTAGAACAATTTGACAAAATAATTGGGATCGATCGGTTAAAGGTGCTTCATATTAATGATAGCAAAAATGAACGAGGTACGCATAAAGATCGTCATGAAAATATTGGGTTTGGGAAAATTGGATTTGATGTTTTAAGCTATATTGTTCATCATCCGCAGCTAGAAGCCATTCCGAAAATTCTAGAAACACCTTATGTAGGAGAAGATAAACTAAATAAAAGGGCGCCTTATAAATATGAAATTCAAATGCTTCTTAGCAAAAAATTTGATCCTGAATTACAAGAAAAAGTAATGCAACAATAAGGGAGGGGATGATTCCTCTCCTTATTGTTTGACTAGATTTTGAAGTAAGGCATTTACCTGTTGTGCTGTTTTGATCGACGTTACATCTGCAATTTTTTTAAGAAGCTGTATTCGTTCAGAAGCATCATAAATATTAATATTTTGCCCTTTCATGAGGGTGGCAACTTGTTGACACTGCTTAACATTGATTGCAATATCATACTCTTTGCTATACTTCATTAGCTCCTCGGCCGTAATGCCATTTAATTTTTTATTCACGAATTGTTGAATAATATTCAAGAGAAATCCCTCACCCTCTCCATTTTTACAGAAAGTATATGTTAGAGAAGCTTGGATATATTCCATCGTTATGTACGTTCTTATTGAAGTTTCCATACAAGCATAGCAGTTTACAATCTTTGCAAAACATACTATAATTCACAAAGAGACAAATCGTAATCATTTCGAAAAAAGGTGAAATGGAATGGGAACTGGTACGCAAAATGTAATTGATATAGATCATGTATCATTTCGGTACGAAGACCGAAATGTGTTAGAGGATGTTCACTTTAGTATCCCAAAAGGAGCATTCGTCGGATTAGTGGGACCTAATGGATCAGGGAAATCCACGCTATTAAAATGCATTCTTGGAATTCTTAAGCCAAAGGAAGGGAATATTCGTCTTTTTGGAACCGATATTCGTAAATTTAAAGAGTGGAATCGAATTGGCTATGTATCGCAAAAAGCGAATAGCTTTAATTCGGGTTTTCCGGCATCGGTGTTTGAAGTTGTGGCAATGGGATTAGTTTCAAAGGTAGGATATTTTCATTTTTTAACGAAGGAAGATAAAAAGCTTATTCGTAGCGCAATCGAAGATGTGGGCCTGCTAGACTATATGCATGCAAATATAGGAGAATTGTCTGGCGGACAGCAGCAACGTGTTTTCATTGCTCGTGCGCTCGTTAGTTCGCCTGATTTGCTTATTTTAGATGAGCCAACGGTTGGGGTTGATGCGAGTAATGTACAGAGCTTCTACGAGCTATTAGACACATTACATTTGAAGCATGGTATTACTTTATTGCTCGTTACGCATGACATCGGGACGATAACCGATAAAGTATCACATGTTGCTTGTTTGAATAAATTTCTATACTTTCATGGTGAAACGGATGCATTTAACGAACGAAAGGACAAGGATTTATCGTTTTTCTATGGCCACCATGTTCAAATGCTAGAGCACAATCATGAACATGAACATGGAGGGATACGATGATTCAGGACTTTTTACAGTATGATTTTTTACGAAATTCACTTTATGCAGGTTTATTAATAGGCTTGGCTGCCCCTCTACTTGGAGTGTTTGTTGTAATCCGTAGATTATCGCTCATTGCTGATGCACTAAGTCATGTCACGCTGGCGGGGATTGCAGCAAGCTTGCTTGTAGAAAAAACCATATTTACTGGTGGATTTATTAATCCTTTATATATGGGGATGGCTTTTTCTATAGGCGGCGCCATGCTAATTGAAAAACTACGTGGTGTATATAAGCATTATCAAGAGTTGGCAATACCGATTATTTTATCGAGCGGGATTGGACTCAGTGTAATTTTTATTTCTCTTGCGAATGGGTTTAATACCGATTTATTTAATTATTTATTTGGTAGTGTAAGTGCCGTAAGTAATAGCGATTTATTAGCAATCGTGGTTGTTACTATACTCGTTATTGTAGTTATCCTTTCTTTATTCAAGGAACTATTCTTGCTTTCTTTTGATGAGGAATATGCTACCGCTACAGGTTTGCGTTCGAAATGGATTCAATTTATTTTTATCATTCTTGTTGCGCTGGTGATCGCTTCATCCATGCGAGTGGTCGGCATTTTACTCGTTTCTTCGTTAATGACGATTCCTGTAGCAGCAAGTATTCGAATTGCTAAAGGATTTAAACAGGCCATTTTTTTCTCAATTTTATTTGGAGAAATTTCAGTAATAGGTGGATTAATCACATCATATCAACTTAACCTGGCTCCAGGTGGAACAATTGTTATGATTGCCGTAATAATTTTAATTGGAGCTATTGTTTGGAAAAAGCAAAAAACCGCGTAAAGTAGGGGATAAGTATGAATCTTACGGAAGCGTTGCAAATACTAAAAGATAAAGGATATAAATATACAAAAAAAAGGGAAGATATGCTACGTTTATTTGCATCCTATAATAAATATTTAACTGCTAAAGATGTGCTTGAGCATATGAAGAATAACTATCCCGGTCTTAGCTTTGATACGATTTATCGAAACTTATCTGTATTTGTGATGTTAAATATTTTAGAGCAGACGGAACTAAATGGAGAGAAAAACTTTCGTTTTACTTGCCAAACCGCTGAACATCATCATCATTTTATTTGCTTGGTATGCGGCAAGACAAAAGAAATTCATGCATGTCCATTAGGCGAAAATTTGAATGATTTGCAGGGGTATGAAGTGACTGGACATAAATATGAAATATATGGGATTTGTCCGGACTGTGTGCAGTATCGCGAATCACATTCTCTTGCATAGAAAAAAAGCTTGTCTTAAGACAAGCTTTTTTCTTATGTTTCTTACTTATTTATTGGCAGCAGCGTATTCTGCGGCAACTTTATCGATTTCTTTCTTTAATTCTTCAACCATTTCGCTTTCTGGTACTTTGCGAATAATTTCTCCTTTGCGGAAAAGAAGACCTTCTCCTCTTGCACCGGCAATACCTATGTCTGCTTCGCGTGCTTCTCCGGGGCCATTTACCGCACAGCCAAGGACAGAAACCTTGATAGGTGCTTTAATTTTGGAGATATATTCCTCGACTTCATTTGCAATGCTAATGAGATCAATTTCAATACGACCACATGTTGGACATGAAACTAATGTAGCCGCATTTGCAGCAAGACCAAATGATTTCAATAATTCACGAGCTACCTTTACCTCTTCGACTGGATCAGCGCTAAGCGAAATACGAATTGTATTTCCGATACCTTTGCTGAGAATAGCACCTAAGCCAGCTGCACTTTTTACCGTACCAGAGAATAATGTTCCTGATTCTGTTATTCCTAAGTGAAGAGGGTATTTGAAAGCACGAGATGCTTTTTCATATGCTTCAATTGCTAAATTTACATCAGATGCTTTCATGGATACGATAATATCATGAAAATCTAGGTCTTCTAATATTTTAATATGATGCAATGCACTTTCTACCATACCATCAGCGGTAGGATAGCCATATTTCTCAATAATACGGCGTTCTAAGGAACCTGCATTAACGCCGATACGAATCGGAATACCGCGTGCCTTCGCTGCATTAACAACGGCCTCTACCTTTTCTTTGCGGCCAATATTTCCGGGATTAATACGGATCTTATCAACGCCGCCTTCAATTGCCTTTAATGCTAAGCGATAATCAAAATGAATATCAGCTACAAGCGGAATATGAATACGCTTTTTAATATCTGCAATCGCATTTGCAGCTCGTTCATCAGGAACAGCTACACGAACGATCTGACAACCAGCTTCCTCTAACCGTAAAATTTCAGCAACAGTTGCCTCAACATCATGTGTTTTTGTCGTTGCCATACTTTGTATAATTACTTCATTATTACCGCCAATTGTCAAGTTACCAACCTTAACAGGACGTGTTTGCGAACGGTGCGTAATTTCATTCACGAATAGATCGCTCTCCTTATAAAGGGTTACATGCTAATAGTTTATTCCTCGTTTATTGTAACAATGCCTTTAGTGTATTGACAAGAATAATGATATATTTCATTCTGTAATTTCCAACATTACGCCTTGGAGAGTAGGGCATGTCCCATACTTGTTTTTCGAAGCGGTGCTTTGTACACAGGAAATTTATAAGATTTACCAACCTTTAGCTTTCCGGGGGATTGATCGGGATTTAGTTCTTTAAAGTCAGCAACAATTTTTTCGATGGAGGGAATCTGTTTGTTATTCACTTCCTCTACTATGGAAAGTACTGTATCTCCGTTCTTCACTTCAATACTTTCATATGGAATCGTACTGCTACTAGTTGTGGACACTTGTTTGCTTTGATTTGACCGAAGCAAAGGGAGTGTACCTATCTTTATATCGTAAAAAATTATATAGCCAATTAGTAAAATAAAAATGGTAGCACCAAGTCGTTTCATCATTCTCCACCTCTTTTGTAGAGAAATATATGCTTGTACCAAAAAAAAATGTCACATCCGCGACATTTTTTTATTTCCTATAATTTTGTCTTTGTAGGTGGAACTTCTTTTAATGTTACATATAGAAGTACTATAGTTACAAGCGAGTAAACTAGTAGTGGAGATAAGACACTTATATTTAAGTATTTCATGATCATAAAGAAAATAGTCGGGATGGTACTACCGTATGCCAGGAGTGTCCAAATCTGCTTATAAGAAAGTACACGCTGCATTTGCTTAGAAAGGATCATACCGATAAAAGCTAAAATTGAAATTCCGATAAATGAGGTAAAGGCATTGATAAAAAGCAAGATGAATCCCAAGACAAAAATGGCGATTGGATAAATCGTTTTTAAAAAGGTAAAAAAATCTAGAACCTCTGTCTTTGTAAGAGGTATAGAGCCGATGCTACTATACGTATACGCTTGTTGCTGCCCATTTGAAATGGTTACGAAACGGTCTTTTAAAAGATACAATCCATCCATATCAGAAGGCGGAGCCTGCGTGTTGGTAGGATCAAAGACAAACACAAAATCATTTTCTTCTTTTTTAATACGATTTGGTGAATCAGCTTTTAATTCGCCATTTTCAATGGTGAAGTTAGGTACATCCGTTTGAAAGTTGCGCTGAAGAGTGAGTACTTGCTCCTTTACAAACTGACCAGCCTGCATTGTTTCTGGTATTGAGGTAAGTAATGCAAGTAGTAATATGTATAGTATCGTTTTTCCGATTTTTTGGAATCGAAACCGAGCCATATCTTTAGGCGAATACAGGCTCTTATAAAGCTGTGAAAATAACGACATAGTTTCACTTCCTTAATTAGATTCAGCACCTTCATTGTAACGTATCCAGCTTCTTTTAAACAAGGCAATTCCAGTTATTTTATAAGTCTTATTAT
>NZ_JBXKMX010000079.1:0-3853 GCF_056992975.1 Ectobacillus sp.
CAGCTAAACGAGCATGTAGGCGAAGAAAGAGAAGTTTCCTTTTCCCTCTTTCAAATCTTAGAAAAGGCTGAGGAGTTTTACAAGGATACAGATGGAATATTTAATCCAGGCATACTATCAACCTTAGAACAAGAAGGATATACAAAATCTATCGAGTACATTCGAGATAAGGAAGTTGGTGCAACTACACTTTCTACCTCGATTGTTCCCCAACCTCCATTTACGCTAAATCCAGCTAATGGAACGGTTACGCTTCATACTAGAATTGATTTAGGTGGGATAGCGAAAGGATGGGCATTAGATTATATCGCGGCGCTTTTAGAAGCACATGCAGATGGATTCATTAATATAGGCGGGGATATACGGGTTTTTGGAACGCTGCCATACCCTCTGCACCTAGATATAGAAAACCCACTATCTAATACTGGTTATATTTCGTCCATTGATATTACTTCAGGAGGTCTCGCTACTTCTACATCAGCTAAGCGAAAATGGCTCGTGAACGGTGAGTATCACCATCATCTTATTGATCCCGTAACAGCACACTCATCACAAAGTTCAATTATCTCTGCAACAGTTACTGCAAATAGCGCAGTCCAAGCAGATGTTTGGGCAAAAGTTGTTCTTCTATTAGGGGAAGAAAAGGGAAAGCAGTGGATTCATAGAAAAGGTATACACGCTGTTCTTGTAAATCAAGATGGCTCTATATGGAAGGAGCAATAAGAATGAACGAATATATTTGGTACTTGATTCGTGCAACAGGGACTGTGGCATACATATTACTATATTTTGCCACAATTATAGGGCTCTATACACAAATTTTAAAGCGAAAGAAGCGTAAAATAAATACTTGGCTAAACCTACATGAGCCATTATCAAATTGGGCATTTATTCTTGTCCTTGCTCATCTTGGATTTCTATTCTTTGACGCTTACGCAAAATTTACATGGACTGATTTACTAATTCCATTCTCAACCAGCTATAAGCCACTTCCAATGGCACTAGGTATATTTTCACTTTACATTCTAACCATTACCATAATTACAACAAAATTAAGAAAAGCAATTGGCATCAAAATTTGGCGTAAGCTTCACGTCTTTACACCAATTATGTACATTCTCGTTACGGTTCACTCCGTTTTAATTGGAACCGACTTCCAGCTTACCATTGTGATGCTAATCAACTTGATCCCGGTTATTACATTTAGTTGGATCTTTATGAAACGTCACGATTCACAAGCTACCGCATAATATAAGGGGAGAACAAGCTAACCCAAAAAGGGATAAGCCTCTCCTTTTTTTGCGTTACCCTCAACCATACCTCTATAGTACAGTCATCCACTATACTACTAACCATACGAAATTAATTTTCTACTCTTTCCAATATGTTTTTGAGAATAATTCTCAAAAACATATTGACATGTAAACGTATTCCTTATAATATGATGATATTGAAAATCATTATCAAAAGGGGTTATCTACTATGCTATCAAGCTTATTTTTATCTTTTCGTGAAGGACTCGAAGCTGCACTTGTAGTCGGTATAATACTAGCACAACTATCAAAAATGAATCGAAAGAATTTAACTTCTACCGTATATGCAGGTGCCCTAGTAGGATTTATTGTAAGCTGTATAGTTGGCTTTTTTGGATTTCAAGGGGCGCAGCGATTTGAAGGAGAAGGAACAGCAATATTTGAAGGAATAATGATGCTTCTCGCTGCTGCAATGATTGCTTACTTTATTCTATGGCTTCACCGATCTAATCAACAAGGTGCCGACATTCGCTCTCAAGTATCCAAGAAATCTGATCGTTATGGTTTATTTATTATTACATTCGTTTCCGTATTTCGCGAAGGATTAGAGCTTGTTATCTTTAATTTTACCCAAATAACAAATGGTGCTTCTTCCATCGCTCTTGGAAGTGTGATTGGAATCGTATTGGCAATAGCAGTCGCAAGTATTATCTTCAAATCCTCTATCAAATTTAATCTTGGCATTATCTTTAAAGTATTAGGTATCGTCTTAATATTAATTGGCGGAGAATTATTTGGTGAAGGTTTGATAAAACTTTGGCAAGCCGGCGGAGAATTAGTAGAAAAAATAGGCATGATTGCCTTTATCGTTCCCGCCCTTTATATATTTTTAAAACCAGATATACAAAAATGGAGAAAGGTTCCAAACGCTTAATCATACCCTTTCATTCATTATTCCCATACTTCAAAATGGATCTTACCAAATAAGGTCCATTTTTTGTTACTCTTTTCTACCTCTAAAATGAATCTTTGAAATAAGACAAACATACTTCATGTACAGCCCTTACTTCATCAGTCTTTTCAAACTCTTATACATTTCATTCATGAGTTCCGGCATAATACGTTATAATAAAGAAAAATGTAATACATATGGCCTATATTTGTTATAAAGCTATACATATGTCCATATAGTAAATGTATCGTAAAGGGTGAATACAAGGAATGAAAACTCGAACAAAACAAATAGCAGGTGTTTCCTTAGGAATTATGGGAAGCGGCTTTCTTGCTACATTACCATTTCAACAATCTATCATCGGAAGCATTGCACAGGGAGGATTTGAAGCTGGCCTGGTTGGTGGACTAGCCGATTGGTTTGCCGTTACAGCACTTTTCCGTCATCCCCTCGGTATTCCAATCCCACACACAGCACTTTTACCTCGAAATCGTCAAAGAATGACAAACGGTCTAATTAATATGCTCGAGAACGAATGGCTTACAAAAGAAAGCATTACATCAAAATTAAAACAAATTCAAATTGTTGAAAAAATAATAGAAGCAATAGATAAAGAACTTCAAAAAAGTTCCGTACAAGAAGGAATAGTAACAATTTTACGTCAAGCCATTCTAAGAATAGATGAAGAAAAGATAGCTATATTTGCTGCAAAAGAACTTAAAAAGTATTTACATACCATTGATACAGATGTTTTGGTACAAGCTGCTATTGACCAAATACTTCTTCATAGCTATGAAGAAAATATATTAGATTTCTTGCTAGAGAAAGTAAAAAATTGGGTAGAAAAGGACGATGCACGTCATAAGCTCGGCAATGCTGCCATGAAGGCACTGATGAATATTGAACTAGATGGATTTCTACAATTTGCTCTTAAATCATTTATAAATATTGTTGACGAAGATAAGCTTGGGCAAATCATTCAAGATTTTGTACGAGGCGGCATTACAAGCTTACAACAAGAAGAAAATGAAAATAGAGCAACCGTGTTACGCGCAGTGAAAGATGAACTCCAAAAAGCTAAGGAAAATGAATCCTTACTAACAACGATTCAAACATGGAAAGAAACAATCCTCTCCAAATGGGATGGGACGAACCAACTAACAGAATTACTTTCAAAGATAAAACAAAATTTGCTGCTAACACTAGCAGATAGCAGCTATGTTAATAGCCACCTTTTCCCTTATGTACTTCAAAAATGGGAAAACATAAAAAACAATGCTACCTATCGCCTGCAAGCGGAAAGCTGGATTCAAGAGCAATCTACTGTTTTAATTGAAAAAAACCACTCCAAAATTGGAAAACTGGTACAAGAAAATTTAGACAAGCTCGATAATGAAACACTCGTTGCTATGATGGAGCAAAACGTTGGTAAAGATCTTCAATGGATTCGAGTAAACGGAGCCGTATGTGGATTTTTAATAGGAATTGGCTTAACTATTTTTAAAATGATTGTATAACTAGAATGAGATAGCCTCGAAAAAGAAGGCGGAGAACAATCATGGACTTCAAGAAGAGGGGCAACGGAAAGACATGATCGTTGCCCCTCTTTGGTCTATGTTACGGGCACAATCCTTTCTCTTTTGTTCCC
>NZ_JBXKMX010000080.1:0-46833 GCF_056992975.1 Ectobacillus sp.
TGCCGCTTGTAGCAAGACCGTATGTGAAAGATGGACAATTGCAAATTTTGCCTCATTATTTCCTTACAGATGGATTTTATATAGCATGTTTACGAAAGAGGGTGTAGCAGCATGGAAATGATGATTGAAAAAAATGAAAATGTAGAAGTTAAGAAGCCTTCTATTTATTCATTAGAGCTGCAAGATTTACAAGCATGGTTAAAGGAGCAGGGAGAACCGGTTTTTCGTGCTGGTCAGATATTTGATTGGCTGTATAAAAAACGAGTAGATTCTTTTGAAAAGATGACGAATCTCTCTAAGGAATTACGAGTAAAATTGACGAATTTCTTTGAAATTACTACTTTGAAAACGCTAGTAAAACAAGTTTCGGCTGATGGGACGATTAAATTTTTATTTGAACTACATGATGGGTATTCAATTGAAACGGTATTGATGAAACATGAATATGGAAACTCAGTTTGTGTTACAACGCAAGTAGGATGCCGAATCGGATGTACATTTTGTGCATCGACACTCGGAGGGCTGAAACGAAATTTAGCGTCGGGAGAAATCGTCGCACAAATTGTAAATGTACAGCGTGCTATAGATGAAATGGAAGAACGGGTAAGTTCAATCGTTGTCATGGGAATTGGGGAACCGTTTGATAATTATGAAAATCTAGTCAAGTTTTTACGCATTGTAAATCATGAACAAGGAATTCATATAGGTGCTCGTCATATTACTGTTTCTACAAGTGGTATTATTCCAAGAATTTATGATTTTGCTGATGAAAATATGCAAATAAACTTTGCTATTTCCTTGCATGCTCCTAATACAGAATTACGCTCTAAACTAATGCCGATTAACCGAGCATACAAGCTTCCTGACTTGATTGAAGCTGTAAAATATTATACAAAAAAAACAGGTCGTCGCGTAACATTTGAATACGGTTTATTTGGCGGAGAAAACGATCAAGTGGAGCATGCAGAAGAATTAGCAAAGCTTCTAAAAGGTTTATTTTGTCATGTGAATCTAATTCCAGTGAATTATGTTCCTGAACGCAATTACGTTAGAACGCCGCGTGAGCAAATTTTCCGCTTCGAGAAAACGTTAAAAAGCCATGGCATCAATGTTACCATACGCCGTGAACAAGGCTCAGATATTGATGCTGCCTGCGGTCAATTGCGTGCAAAGGAGCGCAAAGAGGAGACGAGGTGAAAAGATGAATACCATTTTTCTGTCCGACAGAGGAAAGGTTCGTCAACATAATGAAGACAGTGCTGGAGTTTTTTACAATGTTGATGGTGATATTCTAGCGATAGTAGCAGATGGTATGGGTGGTCACCGGGCAGGAGATGTAGCAAGTCAGATGGCTATCCAACTGTTTCATGACTTTTGGAAGCAAGCACAAGGCATAGATACCCCTAAGCTTGCAGAAGAATGGCTGTATGATCATGTTGAAATCATCAACGAGCAAATATTTAATTATTCATTTGAAAATGAAGAGTGTAAAGGGATGGGGACAACCATTGTCGTCGCCATTTGTACGAATGCATTCGTAACCATCGGCCATATTGGAGATAGTCGGTGCTATATCGTATCAGATGGTGAATTATCGCTTGTTACTGAAGATCATTCTCTTGTTAATGAACTTGTGCGATATGGGGAGATTTCAAAAGAAGATGCGGAATTTCATCCGCGTAGACACGTGCTCCTTCGTGCGTTAGGAACGGAAAAACAAGCAAATTTAGACAGCAAAACACTTATTTTAGAACATGGAGACCAATTGTTACTTTGTTCTGATGGCTTATCAAATAAGGTATCAAAGCAAGAGATGCAACAAGTCTTACTATCTAATCAAGATTTACAAGGTAAGGGAGAAGAACTCGTGCAAAAGGCAAATGACATGGGCGGGGAAGATAACATTACTCTTGTAATTGTTCAATACATCGATTCAGTGAGTGAAAGTGGGTGATCAACACCGTGATGATTGGAAGACGCCTAAATGATCGTTATAAGTTGCTTAAGATGATTGGCGGAGGCGGAATGGCTAATGTTTATTTGGCACACGACGATATTTTGGACCGCGATGTTGCTGTAAAAATACTCCGACTAGATTATGCAAATAACGAAGAGTTTATTAAACGCTTTCATCGTGAGGCACAATCTGTAACAACGCTGTCGCATCCTAATATAGTTAATATATATGATGTTGGAGAAGAAGAAGGTATCTATTATCTAGTAATGGAATTTGTTCCAGGCAGAACGCTGAAACAGTATATTGTGCAACAAGGAATGTTATCGGTAACAGAAACGTTAGATGTAATGGAGCAACTTGCATCTGCCATGTCTCATGCTCATCATTTTGAAATTGTACACCGAGACATTAAGCCACAAAACATTCTAATTCGTGATGATGGTGTAGTTAAGGTTACAGACTTCGGAATAGCCACGGCTACTTCAGCAACAACGATTACGCATACAAATTCTGTCTTAGGCTCTGTTCATTATTTATCACCAGAACAAGCGCGGGGCGGTGTGGCAAATAAAAAATCTGATATTTACTCACTTGGAATTGTAATGTTTGAACTTTTAACAGGACGTCCTCCTTTTTCAGGAGAGTCTGCGGT
This sequence comes from Ectobacillus sp., assembly GCF_056992975.1. Lineage (NCBI taxonomy): Bacteria > Bacillati > Bacillota > Bacilli > Caryophanales > Bacillaceae > Ectobacillus > Ectobacillus sp. The sequence goes on from NZ_JBXKMX010000080.1 coordinate 2,610, forward strand.
GTCGATTGCTCTCAAACATTTACAAAATGAAACGCCTTCAGTAAAGCGGTGGAATCCTGATATTCCTCAAAGTGTAGAAAATATTATATTAAAGGCAACGGCAAAGGATCCTTTTTATCGCTATGAATCTGTTGATGAGATGAAGCAGGATATTGTCACGGCTCTTTTTCCCGAGAGGGCCAATGAGGAACGCTTTCATATTCTAGAAGATGAAGAGGCTACGAAAGCCCTTCCGATAATACGTCAAGAATCTTTTCCTGAAAGTGAATCTGATGAGACAATTATCAATACAGGAAAAGTGGATTCAAAAGAAGAGCCAGTGAAAGATAAGGAAGTAGGTAAAAAGAAAAAACCAAAGCGTAAGCTGATGATTAGTTTGCTTGTTGTATTTGTTTTGCTTACTTTGGGGATTGTTGCAGCAGTTGCTGTTGTTCCAAACTTTTTCATTCCAAAAGATGTAAAGATACCCGATGTATCAGGCAAAACATATGCTGATGCTGTTAATATATTAAGTCAGAGCGGACTTCAAGTTGCTTCGACGCCTGAAATTATATATACCGATCAAATAGATGAGGGAAAAGTTATAAAGACAAATCCTAAAGCGGGAACAACAGTAAAAGAAAATTCGAAGATTACCATTTATCAATCCGGCGGAAAGAAAAAGCAAAAAGTAAAGAATTATGTTGGTCAATCATTTGATAGTATTCAAGATGAAGTAACACAAAACTTTGCAAGTGTTACGCCTTATTACGTCGATAGTGACAAACCAAAAGGTCAAATTATTGAGCAAGCTCCTGCTGCTGGTCAGGAAGTAATTGAGGAAGATCAGGAGTTCCGAGTTTGGATTAGTAATGGTCCAAAACGAATTGCGCTTGCAGATTTTACAGGATGGACTGAAAGTCATGTAAGAAGCTATATTTCGGACAGTAAGCTAAATGTTGAGGTGACTCAACAAAACTCCGATACAGTTGCAAAAGGAAATGTTATTTCACAAACTCCAAAAGCAGATACAGCTGTACGTGAAGGAGATCTTATTTCTGTTGTGATTTCATCTGGACCGAAGGATGCTACAACTAATCCTTCAAATCCTGTAAGTTCAACAAATCCGCCAAAAAAGGTTACAGTTAGTGATATACAAATTCCGTATCAGGCAACAGCAGATAATAAGCCACAAACAGTGGATATATATATGGAAGATATGAATACAACGTATGATAAGCCAGTTCAAACGAAAACGATTACGGCGTCAACTACGATTTCTCTAGATTTTACAATTGCATACGGGAAAACAGGGCGCTATAAAATTGTTCGTGATGGTGTAACGATTACTGAAAAAGTAGTACCGTACCAGTGATGAATCAAGGAGTGAGCGTATGCCACAAGGCATGATAATAAAAGCATTAAGCGGGTTTTATTATGTTGCAAATGACGAAGGAGTGACGCAATGCCGAGGTCGTGGTATTTTTCGAAAGAATAAAATAACCCCTCTTGTTGGCGACTTAGTTGAATTCCAAGCAGATAATGAAACAGAAGGTTATATTCTCGAAGTTCTTCATCGGAAAAATGAGCTTGTTCGTCCTCCAATAGCTAATGTAGACAATGCAATTCTCGTTTTTTCTGCTGTGAAACCAGATTTTAGTACACTTCTGCTTGATCGATTTCTTGTGCTTATAGAATTTAACGGGATTAAGCCTATTATATGTATTAGTAAGATGGATTTAGTGGACGAGCAAGCATTACATGAAATAGAAGAATACGTTGCAGATTATAGAAAAATTGGTTACGAAGTGTTGCTAACATCTAAACAGGAAGAAGCGAGTATTGAAAAATTGTACTCATTATTGCAAAATAGCATTTCTGTCGTTGCAGGACAATCTGGTGTTGGTAAGTCTTCTCTTCTTAATCGATTGCGACCAGGACTTGCTATAAAAACAAATATTATTTCAACGCATTTAGGAAGAGGTAAGCATACGACACGTCATGTTGAACTGATAAAGGTTGGTAGTGGTCTGGTTGCCGATACGCCTGGCTTTAGCTCCCTTGAGTTTACTGATATGAATATAGAAGATTTAGCAGAAAGTTTTGTTGAACTAAAGAGGCAAAAGCAACATTGTAAATTTAGAGGATGTACCCATCTGTCTGAGCCAAAGTGTACGGTGAAAGAGGCAGTTGAATCGGGTATCATACCTCGTTATCGATATGATCATTACGTTCAATTTATTCAAGAGATTCGAGATAGAAAGCCGAGGTATTAAGTTATGATTAAAATTGCACCATCGATATTATCAGCAGATTTTTCTAGATTAGGGGAAGAAATTAAAGATGTAGAAAAAGGGGGTGCGGATTATATTCATGTTGATGTAATGGATGGACATTTTGTTCCAAACATTACAATCGGATCACTGATTGTAGAAGCAATTCGTCCCATTACATCTCTAACCCTCGATGTTCATCTAATGATTGAAAATCCAGACAACTATATTCCTGCCTTTGCAAAAGCTGGAGCGGATATCATTACCGTGCATGTAGAAGCATGTCCGCATTTACACCGAACGATTGGGCTCATTAAATCATTTGGGATTAAGGCGGGCGTTGTTCTAAATCCGCATACACCAGTATCGATGATTAAGCATATTATTGAAGATGTTGACATGGTATTGCTTATGACTGTCAACCCGGGATTTGGTGGTCAATCATTTATTCATTCGGTTTTGCCGAAAATTAAAGAAGTGGCAAATATGGTAGAAGAAAAGAATCTTACCGTTGAAATTGAAGTTGATGGTGGTGTTAATCCAGTAACAGCAGCTCTTTGTAGAGAAGCCGGTGCAAATGTTTTAGTTGCGGGATCTGCCGTATATAACCAAAAAGATCGTGGGGCAGCAATTCAAGCAATTCGTGGCTAAGTGTTATAGTAGTAAACATCGTTCAAAGTAGCACTATGGTTTTTGTAAAGATATACTGGAAAGAATGTTTAAATTCGGGAGATGAAATAGCAAGGAATGGCTTATTCCTGTTATGTTATCTCCTTTTTCAGCTATTTCTATCGGAGGTAAGGGACTATGATTATTCATATATTGGCAGGTGGACCAACTCATCTTCATCCAGACTTTGAACAGTATTACAAAGAGGAGGTAACCTGGGTGGCTGTTGACCGCGGTGTATATCATTTGCTTCAACAAGGAATTGTTCCCGATGTAGCATTTGGTGATTATGATTCGGTTTCAACGACAGAGTTAGAATGGATGAAACAGCGAACGGATGAACTTCATATCGTACCAAAGGAAAAGGACGAAACAGATTTAGAGATGGCTATTAACTGGTCTTTGCAACAAGAACCGGATCGTATACGTGTCTTTGGGGCAACGGGAGGGAGATTGGATCATGAACTAGCAAATGTGCAAATGCTCATGAAAGCAATCAATCAAAAAACAGAACTAACGATCATTGATTGTAAAAATGAAATACAAATGAAGAAGCCAGGTACATATGTGCTCGCATCAAATAGTAGGTTTCCTTATGTTTCCTTCTTGTCTGTTTCTGAATTTGTTTCTGGCATTTCCTTGCAAGGATTTAAATATCCGCTTTCGAATCGAACACTTTCTCTAGGATCTACATTATGCATTAGCAATGAACTTGTCGCGGAAAAAGGTACTTTTTCCTTCACTTCTGGCATATTATTGGTGGTAAGAAGCACTGATTAATTCATACTCTTTGCTATATTGCAGAAGCAATGGTGTGTAGGAGGGAAGTCATGAGATTTTATACAATCAAGCTACCGAAGTTTCTGGGAGGTCTCGTGCGAGCTGTTCTTAATACGTTTAAAAAGAATTAAAAAAGCACCGATTACGGTGCTTTTTTCAATGCAAAATAAAAAAAGAGTCTCAGACTCTTTTTTTATTATTAAACGCGTTCGATTTTTCCAGATTTTAATGCTCTAGCAGAAACATAAACACGTTTCACTTTACCGTTAACAACGATACGAACTTTTTGAAGGTTTGCTCCCCAAGTACGTTTCGTTATGTTCAATGCGTGTGAACGTGAGTTGCCAGAACGTGCTTTTCTACCAGTAATTGCACAAACACGAGCCATATATAATTCCCTCCTAACTACCTTATCCTACGAAATTTCAATGTTAGGCTACTTTTGACCTAAAAACACTATTTCAATTTAACATACCTGATTAGAGAATGCAATAATAAATCAAGAAAATTTACTTGACATATGACTAGGGTACATGTTGTATAATAACAAAGGACTATTTTGTTTATCTTTGTGAATAACCAACAGCGCTTATTAGTGAAGTAGTATTTTTCTTACTTACAGTATATTATAATGATATAAGTAGTCTAGCTCACTTTGACTATTATCGAAGGGGGAACCACATATGTCAATTGAAATAAATACACAATATGGTCAGATTAGTATTAGTACAGATGTTATTGCTATGACTGCAGGGGGCGCTGCAGTAGATTGCTACGGTATTGTAGGGATGGCATCTAAAAATCAGTTGAAAGACGGATTTACAGAAATATTAAGAAAAGAAAACTTTACTCGTGGTGTGATTGTTCGTAATGAAAATGACGAAGTACATATTGACATGTATATTATTGTGGGTTATGGCACGAAAATCTCAGAAGTTGCTCACAATGTTCAAACAAAAGTAAAGTATACATTAGATCAAACAATTGGACTTGCAGTGGACTCAGTTAATATTTTTGTCCAAGGAGTTAAAGTAACAAACTCGTGAATTGTATTAAGGAGGAAATATCAGTGTCAATTAAGCTAATTGATGGAAAACGTTTCGCACAAATGATTATGCAAGGGGCTAACAATCTTACCAATAATGTGAAAGTTGTAGACGCTCTAAACGTTTTTCCAGTTCCGGATGGCGATACCGGTACTAACATGAATTTATCTATGACTTCGGGATCTCGTGAGGTTCGTAAATCTAAAATGGATCATGCAGGCGAGGTTGGAGTTAGGTTAGCAAAAGGACTGTTAATGGGCGCACGTGGGAATTCTGGTGTTATCTTATCACAGCTGTTTCGAGGTTTTTCAAAAGCTATTGAAAGTAAAGAAGTTTTATCAACTATTGATTTCGCACAAGGATTTGAAGCAGGTGTTGAAACAGCATATAAAGCGGTTATGAAGCCAGTAGAAGGAACAATTTTGACGGTTGCAAAGGATACTGCAAAAAAGGCAACGATCGTTGCGCAAACGGAAGATGATTTTGTTTCTTTTATGGAGGAAGTAGTCAAGGAGGCAAATGCTTCTTTAAATCGTACACCAGATTTGCTTCCTGTTTTAAAGCAAGTTGGAGTAGTAGATAGCGGCGGTAAAGGACTTTGCGTTGTCTATGAAGGGTTTTTAGCTGATTTAAAAGGGGAAACTATACAATCGCAAGAAATTCAACCAACGATGGAGCAAATGATAAATCAAGAACATCATAACGTACAAAGTCAATTAAATACTGCAGATATTAAATATGGTTATTGTACTGAATTTATGGTAAAGCTAGACGCTGAGAAAGCAAAGCAACAGTCATTTACCGTTGAAAAGTTCCGTAATGAAATTAGTGAAATGGGAGATTCATTGTTGGTTGTAGCTGACGATGATATTGTTAAAGTACATATTCATGTCGAATATCCAGGTAATGCTATGAATTATGGTCAACGCTATGGAAGTCTAATTAATTTAAAAGTCGAAAATATGCGTGAACAACATACACATTTATTACAAGATAATCATGTTACAACAGAAGCTCCAAGTGAAAAACAGGCATATGGAATTGTAACGGTTGCTATGGGGTCGGGTATTAAGGATTTGTTTATGAGTATTGGCGCAAATCAAGTCATTGAAGGCGGACAGACAATGAATCCAAGTACGGAAGATATTGTGTCTGCCATTCAAGAAGCAAATGCGGACAATATTATATTACTTCCAAATAATAGTAATATCGTCATGACTGCAGAGCAAGCAGCATCAGTTTCGGAAGGAAATATTGTTGTTGTTCCATCTAAAACCGTTCCACAAGGGATGGCAGCAATGCTAGTTTTTGATCCAAATGCAAGTCTGGAAGAAAACGCTGCTAACATGAAAGAAGCACTGCAGCATGTTAAAACTGGACAAGTTACGTACGCCGTTCGTGACACTGAAATGGATGGTATAAATATAAAGAAAAATGATTTCATGGGTATAGCCGATGGAAAAATTGTTGTAACAGATGAAAATGAAGTAGAAGCAGGAAAGAAACTCCTTCAAACGATGATTGACGAAGATTCAGAGATCGTTACGATTTTACAAGGTGAAAATGTAGATGAAATGGAGCTTGTTAAGCTTAAAGCATTCGTAGAGGAACAATTCCCTGAGGTTGAAGTTGAAATCCATAAAGGGAATCAACCGCTTTATCCTTTTATTTTTTCTGTTGAATAAGTAAAGATCATATAGAAAGAATGACTATTTAAAGAGGTGACGCAAAAGGAGAGTGTATTTCTCCCTTTGTGTTGCTTCTTTTTTATCGTTATACTAATAGTAATAATTGCGGATTATAGTGGGATTTGATTGTTAGGCATGAATCTTTACAACTGTGATGTATTCTTGGCACGAAGGAGGCTATTAATATGAAGTACAAATCTGTTTTTGATATAATTGGCCCCATTATGATTGGCCCTTCAAGCTCTCATACAGCAGGTGCTGCAAAAATTGGACGAGTAGCACGTAACTTGTTTCGAAAACAGCCTACAAAGGTGGAAGTTTCTTTGTATGGCTCTTTTGCAAAAACATACAAAGGTCATGGCACTGATGTAGCTATCATTGGTGGGATCTTAGATTTTGATACATTTGACCAACGGATTCCTGACTCCTTAATGATTGCACAGCAAAAAGGAATTGACGTAACGTTTATAGAAGAAGAGGCGGTTTCTGACCATCCGAATACTGCTCGCATAACTTTATCGGATGAAACAGATACACTTGAGGTTGTTGGAGTTTCGATTGGCGGTGGAAAAATTGAAATAATAGAACTGAATGGCTTTATGTTGAAACTAAGCGGCATGCATCCTGCTCTTCTAGTTGTTCATAACGATAAGTATGGGAGCATTGCATTGGTTACCGCTATATTAATGAAATATCGTATTAACATTGGACATATGGAAGTATCCCGCAAAGAAATTGGAAAAAGTGCCTTGATGGTGATTGAGGTTGATCATAATATCGACGATTCTGTTATTGAAGAAATACAGTTACTCCCGAATATTGTTCAAGTAACAAGAATGGTGGAATAAAGGAAAGGAGGCGTATGGATGTTTCGGAATGTAGAAGAACTAGTAAATAAAGCACAAAGTAATGGAGTAAAAACAGCTGAAATAATGATCCAGCAGGAAATAAATACAACAGGGTGTTCGCGTGAGGAAGTTTACAATAAAATGGAACGAAACTTACGTGTCATGGAGAAAGCGGTAGAACAAGGCCTTCAAGGAGTTCGTTCTTTTTCAGGATTAACGGGTGGGGATGCCGTGTTACTTCAAACGTATATAAATAGCGGAAAAGCGCTAAGTGGACATGTTCTGTTAGATGCTGTAAGTAAGGCGGTAGCAACAAATGAGGTAAATGCAGCAATGGGAACGATTTGTGCAACGCCGACAGCAGGTTCGGCTGGCGTAGTTCCGGGTACGCTATTTGCAATAAAGGAAAAATTGCATCCCACGCGAGAGGAAATGGTAGAATTCTTATTTACAGCAGGTGCCTTTGGGTATGTAGTAGCTAATAATGCCTCTATCTCAGGAGCGTCAGGCGGATGCCAAGCTGAGGTAGGCTCTGCAAGCGGAATGGCTGCTGCAGCAATTGTAGAATTGGCAGGCGGAACGCCGCAACAAGCAGCCAATGCAATGGCAATTACACTTAAAAATATGCTTGGCCTTGTATGTGATCCAGTAGCCGGGCTTGTAGAAGTACCATGTGTCAAACGTAATGCCATGGGTGCAGCGAATGCGATGGTTGCTGCAGACATGGCACTTGCAGGGATTACAAGTAGAATTCCTTGTGATGAAGTAATTGGTGCTATGTTTAAAATTGGGCAGGCAATGCCAGTAGCCCTTCGCGAAACGGCAAAAGGAGGATTGGCAGCTACACCGACCGGGAAAGCACTAGAAGCAAAAATTTACGGTGCAGCTTCTAACAAGTGAGTATGCAAATAGCTATTACACAAATTAAAGGTATAGGAGAAGAAATGTCGCAACAGCTTGGGGAAATGGGGTTGTATACAGTAGAGGATTTGCTAGAACATTTTCCCTATCGGTATGAAGATTATTCGATGAAGGATTTAGAAGAGGTAAAGCACGATGAACAAGTTACAGTTGAAGGAATGATTCATAGCTTACCACTTTTGCAATACTACGGGAAAAAGAAATCTAGGCTTACCTTTCGTCTCCTTGTTGGCCGTTATTTAATTCAAGTTGTATGTTTCAACCGGCCTTATTATAAAGATAAGATAAAAATGGATGAGAAAATTACGGTTTCCGGTAAATGGGATCAGCACCGTCAAACCATTATTGCATCGAATGTACATTTTACGAAAATAGAGCGGACCATAGAACCGGTGTATGCGGTAAAAGGAAAGGTAACTGTAAAGCAACTTCGACGGTTTGTTATACAAGCTTTCAAACAATTTGAGGTGAAGGATCCGCTTCCAGAAGGATTGCGAGCGCGGTATAAATTGCTTCCGCGTTTGGAAGCAATGCGTATACTCCATATGCCTTTAAATCATGAAGATTTGAAGCAAGCTCGCCGACGTTTTGTGTATGAAGAGTTTTTCTTGTTTCAACTCAAAATGCAGGCACTTCGAAAAGTCCAGCGCGAAAATGCAGCAGGACAAACTAAGCATTTCTCAAATGCTGCTCTTGGGCAATTTCAAAACAGCTTACCTTTCCCGCTTACTAATGCGCAAACACGTGTCGTTTCTGAAATATTGAATGATCTCACATCCTCTTATCGCATGAATCGTTTATTACAAGGTGATGTTGGTTCGGGAAAAACGGTTGTAGCAGCCATCATCCTCTATGCGACCGTGCTTGCTGGATTTCAAGGGGCGTTAATGGTTCCAACAGAAATTCTAGCAGAACAGCATGTACAATCACTGAAACAACTATTTGTACATACTAATGTTTCCATTGAACTACTGACAAGTTCTGTTAAGGGAGTTCGTCGCCGTGAAATGTTAGAACGTCTTGCCAAAGGAGAGGTAGATATCTTAATTGGGACACATGCACTCATTCAAGATGAAGTAAATTTTAAATGTCTGGGGCTTGTTATAACCGATGAACAGCACCGTTTTGGAGTAGCACAACGACGTGTGTTAAGAGAAAAAGGGGAACAGCCAGATGTTTTGTTTATGACTGCCACTCCTATTCCTCGCACACTGGCCATCACTGTTTTTGGGGAAATGGATGTAAGTATAATCGATGAAATGCCAGCAGGGAGAAAAGAAATTGAAACGTATTGGGCAAAGCACGATATGTTTGAGCGAGTGATATCGTTTGTAGAAAAAGAAATGCAAAAAGGGCGGCAAGCTTATGTGATTACTCCGCTCATTGAAGAATCTGAAAAGTTGGATGTACAAAATGCTATTGACTTACATAGCATGCTCACACATCACTTGCAACAATTTCAAGTAGGACTTATGCATGGACGCTTATCTGCTGCAGAAAAAGAAGAGGCTATGCGAAAGTTCAGTACAAACGAAGTGCAGCTTCTTGTCTCGACAACCGTAGTAGAAGTAGGTGTGAACGTGCCTAATGCTACTGTAATGGTAATCTATGATGCTGATCGGTTCGGATTATCACAATTGCATCAGCTTAGGGGACGAGTCGGACGAGGCAATGAACAATCATATTGCATATTAATTGCAGATCCAAAGTCAGAGGTGGGTAAGGAACGTATGCGAATTATGACGGAGACGAACGATGGATTTGCTTTGTCAGAAAAAGATTTAGAACTTCGAGGACCTGGTGACTTTTTTGGAAGAAAGCAAAGTGGACTTCCCGATTTTAAAGTTGCCGATATGGTACATGACTATAAAGTGTTAGAGATTGCTAGAGAGGATGCTGCTCTATTAGTGAAAACGCACGCGTTTTGGAACAGTCCCGTATACGCTGATTTACGTTCTTATTTAGATGAAGTTGGTGTTCTGCAAGATGAAAAGCTAGATTAGTATGACAGTGTGCTACTTATAATTTTTTGTTGCATTCTGCTACTATACCTCATATACTACTATTAGTACCTAGTCATAAAACGAAAGGTTTAAGATAGGATGCGGAGAAACAAAAAAGAACGGCAAAAATTATTATTAGAAACAATTCGAGAAAACCCGTTTGTTACAGATGAAGAGCTTTCTCGAACATTTCAAGTGAGTATTCAAACGATTCGATTGGACCGTTTGGAATTGGCGATTCCAGAGCTCAGAGAGCGTATTAAGAGCGTTGCTGCCAAACAATATGAAAATGTAAAAGCATTACCTTTGGACGAAGTAGTCGGAGAAATTATTGATATGGAGCTTGATCATCATGCAATTTCTATTTTTGATGTCAAGCAAGAGCATGTATTTAAGAGAAATGGCATCGCACGAGGCCATCATTTGTTTGCGCAAGCAAATTCGTTAGCGGTAGCTGTTATAAATGATGAAGTTGCTTTAACGACAAAGGCTAATATTCAATATCGCCGTTCTGTAAAATTGAACGAACGGGTCATAGCAAAGGCGAAAGTATTGGATTCTGGAAATAGTAAAAGAAGATCTGTTGTTGAAGTGAGCAGCTTTGTTGGAAACGAAATTGTTTTTATTGGTACGTTTGAAATGTATAGATATAGTAAAAATAGTGAGGATGGTACAAACATATGAAGATTGCAATCGACGCAATGGGTGGTGACCATGCACCAAGAACAGTAGTTCTCGGCGCGATGAAGGCAGTCGAAACATTCCCAGATGTACACATTACATTAGTAGGAAAAGAAGATGAAATCCGTAAGTATGTAACAAAGCAAGATCGTATTTCCATCATACATAGTGAAGAAGTAATTGAAGGAGACGACGAACCTGTTCGTGCAGTTAGACGTAAGAAAAGATCTTCTTTGGTGTTAATGGCAAAAGAAGTGAATGAAGGAAGAGCCGATGCTTGTATTTCAGCGGGAAATACAGGAGCGCTGATGGCGGCTGGCCTATTCGTTGTTGGTCGAATAGAAGGAATTGAACGTCCTGCATTATCTCCGACTCTTCCTACTGTAGATGGAAGAGGTTTTGTTATGCTCGATGTAGGCGCAAATGTGGATGCAAAGCCTATCCATCTTTATCAGTATGCGGTAATGGGCTCTCTTTACGCTGAGAAGGTAAGAGGGATAGCTAATCCGAGAGTTGGATTACTAAATGTTGGAACAGAGGACGGCAAAGGAAACGACCTATCCAAACATGTATTTTATCTATTAAAGGATTCTAACTTGAATTTTGTTGGAAATGTAGAAGCACGTGATTTACTACAGGGAGTTGCTGACGTCATCGTGTGTGACGGTTTTACGGGTAATGTGGCTTTAAAAACACTTGAAGGCACAGCATTATCCGTATTTTCCATGTTAAAGGAGCAACTAACAAGCTCTTTTACAAGTAAGTTGGCTACTTTAATGTTAAAACCAAAGCTTATGAAGCTAAAGGAAAAAATGGATTACTCTGAATATGGGGGCGCTGCACTAATAGGACTTAAGGCTCCTGTTGTGAAAGCACATGGATCATCGGATGAAACTGCAATATTTAATGCCATTCGTCAAACGAGAGATATGGTGTCAAAGCAAGTAATCCCTACTATTACATCCATGATAGAAGCAACGCCACTTCAAATAAAGGAGGAAGAAAAATGAGTAAAGTAGCATTTTTGTTCCCAGGTCAAGGATCACAAACGGTTGGTATGGGAATGCAAATAGGAGAACGTTTCGAAGAGGCTGCACAAATATTTAAACAAGCAGATGAAGTTCTGCAAGCACCACTTTCACAAATTATGTTTGAAGGACCGCAAGCAGAGCTTACAAAAACAACAAACGCTCAGCCTGCATTATTAACAACAAGTTATGCCATTCTAACGGTGATGAAAAAATTTGATATAACACCTGATTATGTAGCAGGTCATAGTCTAGGTGAATATAGTGCTCTCGTTGCAGCGAATGCCATTTCATTTCAAGATGCTGTCTATGCGGTGCGTAAACGCGGCGAATTTATGGAAGAAGCGGTTCCTAACGGAGAAGGTGCAATGGCTGCTATTCTTGGTATGGATCCAAATGCATTGCAAGCGGTGACAGAGGAAGTAACAAATGAAGGACATGCTGTACAAGTTGCGAATATGAATAGCAGACAGCAAATTGTTATTTCAGGAACGAAGCATGGTGTAGAAATTGCTTGTAAAAAAGCAAAGGAAAATGGTGCAAAGCGCGCGATTCCACTTCGCGTTAGTGGACCGTTTCACTCTTCTCTCATGAAGCCAGCAGCAGAAAAATTCCGAACTGTTTTAGATAACATACAAATACAAGATGCTCGTATACCAGTTGTCGCTAATGTAACAGGAGATATTATTACAAATAGTAGTGATATCCATGATAAATTAATTGAGCAACTTTATTCACCTGTGCAGTGGTATCCTACTATCGAACGTTTGGTAGAACTTGGTGTGGATACATTTATTGAAGTTGGACCAGGGAAAGTACTTGCAGGTTTAATGAAGTCCATTGCTCCTTCGGCTAAGACGTATGCTGTGTATGATGAAGAGAGCTTGAATGATACGATTTCTAAGTTGAAGGGAGAATAAACATGTTAACGGATCAAGTTGCGGTAGTTACAGGCGCATCGCGCGGAATAGGTCGTGCAATTGCTCTCGATTTAGCAAAGCAAGGCGCAAAAATCATCGTGAATTTCGCTGGCAATGAAGAAAGAGCGAATGAAGTAGTGGAAGAAATTCAAGCACTTGGAAGCGAAGCTATTTCTGTACGTGCTGATGTATCAAATACAGAAGAAGTAACGAATATGATGAAAATTGCGGTAGATACATTTGGAAAAATTGATATTCTTGTGAATAATGCAGGTATAACAAAAGACAATCTCCTTATGCGTATGAAAGAGGATGAATGGGATGCTGTCATTCGAACAAATTTAAAAGGCGTTTTTGTCTGTACCAAAGCGGTAACACGCCAAATGGTGAGACAACGCTACGGACGTATTATTAATATAGCTTCGGTTGTCGGCGTGATAGGTAATCCAGGTCAAGCAAATTATGTAGCTGCAAAAGCAGGTGTCATTGGCTTAACAAAAACAGCGGCGAAAGAACTCGCTGCTCGTAACATTACTGTAAATGCTCTCGCACCAGGGTTTATCGAAACAGATATGACAAATGTGTTAGCAGAAGAAACGAAACAAGAAATGTTAAAACTTATCCCGCTAGCAAGATTCGGTCAAGCAAAAGACATAGCAAACGCTGTATCCTTCCTTGCATCAGAACAAAGTAGCTACATCACCGGCCAAACTATTCAAATAGACGGCGGAATGGTAATGTAAGAAAGAAAAGCTTCAGCGGCTCGTCCTGCTCCGTAGGACGGAAGTTCTCACCTCAAAAAGGCGCTTTTTGCCTTTATGAGGTGAGGTTTTCCGGACGGAAGGAGCAAGCCGGGTAGAACTGGACAACAAAGAAAAGCGGAACCTGGCTGTTCAGCCCCATAGGGGAGAGGGTTCTCTGACCGGAGGAGCTAGCCAAGTAGAGCTGGACAACAAAGAAAAGTGGAACCCGGCTCGTTCAGTCTCAGGACGGAAGTTCCTCTATTTTAAGTAGTTGTAAATCTCGTGTATTTGTCCTAGTTTTTTTGTAGATTATTTAATATAATGATTTGAGGGGAGGTGAATGACAATGGCAACTGTTTTAGAACGTGTAACAAAAATCATCGTTGATCGTCTGGATGCAGATGAATCAAAGGTAATCCCTTCTGCAAGTTTTAAGGAAGATTTAGGTGCTGATTCCTTAGATGTAGTAGAACTTGTAATGCAATTTGAAGATGAATTCGAATTGGAAATTTCTGATGAGGATGCAGAAAAAATCGCTACTGTTGGCGATGCTGTTTCTTACATAGAGAGCCACCTATAATATTTTGAGGTAAGTCCCGCACTCTAGCGGGGCTTTCTCAGCATATATATGCGGATAGATATCCAGGAGGGGCCTATGCCATACAGAAGACATAGAGATAATAGGTATAATATGAAACATCGCGAAGCATTTCAAAAATTTCAAAGTCAAATTGGAATTGAATTTACGAATGAAAAACTGTTAATTCAAGCTTTTACACATTCATCTTATGTGAATGAGCATCGCAAAAAACCTCATGAAGATAATGAACGTTTGGAGTTTTTAGGAGATGCAGTTCTAGAACTTACTGTTTCACAATATTTGTTTCAAAAATATCCGACAATGAGCGAGGGAGAATTAACAAAGCTACGTGCATCAATTGTTTGTGAACCTTCACTTGTTCAATTTGCAAATGAACTTTCATTTGGCGAATTTGTTCTATTAGGAAAAGGCGAAGAAATGACAGGCGGAAGAGAACGACCTGCTTTGTTAGCGGATGTGTTTGAAGCGTTTATTGGAGCCCTATACTTAGATCAAGGGTTAGAAGTTGTATGGGATTTTCTAAAAACAGTTGTCTATCCAAAAATCAATGAAGGTGCTTTTTCTCATGTGATGGATTTTAAAAGTCAGCTACAAGAATTAATTCAACGAGATGGTAGTGGAAATATTGAATACGAAATACTGCATGAAAAAGGTCCTGCTCACAGTCGTGAATTTGTTTCACATGTCATGTTAAATGGTGAAATATTAGGTGTGGGAATGGGTCGATCGAAAAAAGAAGCAGAGCAACATGCAGCATCAGAAGCATTAAAAAAATTAAAAGAACATCAATAACAGAATCCCCCTAGAGGTAGGGGGATTCATTATGCATAAAGGGGGAGTAGTGATGTTCCTCAAAAGATTAGAAATCATGGGATTCAAATCATTTGCAGACCGAATATCCATTGATTTTGTCCAAGGCGTGACGGCTGTTGTCGGACCTAATGGCAGCGGGAAAAGTAATATTACGGACGGTATTCGTTGGGTGCTCGGTGAACAGTCAGTAAAATCGCTTCGAGGAGCAAAGTTGGAAGATATTATTTTTGCTGGAAGCGATACGCGAAAACCTTTAAATGTGGCAGAAGTCACCCTTACACTGGATAATGAAGATCAGCGTCTTCCAATTGAGTTTAATGAAATCAGTGTGACGAGACGTGTATATCGGTCAGGGGATAGCGATTTTTTTATTAACAAACAAGCGTGCCGTTTAAAGGATATTGTTGACTTATTTATGGATTCAGGTATGGGACGTGAAGCCTTCACGATTATAAGCCAAGGAAAAGTTGAAGAAATATTAAGTAGTAAGCCAGAAGACCGCCGTAGCATTTTTGAAGAAGCAGCAGGGGTACTGAAATATAAAACACGGAAAAAGAAAGCAGAAGCAAAGTTAGAAGAAACACAGGAAAATTTAAATCGTGTAGAAGATATTATTCATGAACTTAGTAAGCAAATTGAACCGTTAGGTATGCAAGCATCGGCTGCAAAAGACTACTTGGAAAAAAAGGAAGAATTAGAACGGGTCGAAGCAGCACTCATTGTATATGAAATTGAAGAACTTCATGAAAAATGGGAAGCATTATTAAAACAACTAGAGGAAAATAAAGATAAAGAACTAACCGTAACTTCTTCTTTACAAAGTGATGAAGCAAATATCGAAAAAATGCGAGCAGATACACAAACCATTGATGAATCTATCCAATCCTTGCAGGAAGTGCTGCTGCTTTCTAGTAAAGAATTAGAAAAGCTAGAGGGACAGCGAGAATTGCTGAAAGAACGTAAGAAAAATGCGGATGAAAACTGCTTAAAGCTTGAACAAATGGTTGTGCAGCTAACAGAAAAGCTTTCTCAATATGAACAGAATATTGCCAGTGATCATTCCCTTCTACAAGAAATCTCTACATATGTAGCAAACTTACAAACACAATTACATACAAAGCTCACTGCATTGCAATCGTTTGAACAAAATTTAGATGAGCGCATTGAAACGTTAAAGGGAGATTACATTGAACTGCTTAATAAACAAGCAAGTATTCGAAATGAAATTTCTCTTATTAAAGAACAAACAAAACAACGTCAGTCTAAAAATAAGCAACTTGATGAAGAAAATGAAAAATATGTAAAAATGCGTGTTGAAATTAAAGAACGTAAGCAAATTTTAATACAAGAGTATGCTGAATTTAAATCAATGCTAGAAAATCATAAAGCTCTGCTACGTGAAACAGAAGCGAATATTTCTCATATCAAGCAGGAACGAAACGATAGTGAAGGTAAACTCTATCAAGCCTATCAATTTTTACAAAAAACGCGTTCGCGAAAAGAAATGCTGGAAGAAATGCAAGAAGATTATGCTGGGTTCTATCAAGGCGTTCGGGAAGTATTGAAGGCTCGCAATCAGTTACAAGGAATAGAAGGTGCGGTGGCTGAACTGATTTCAGCACCAGCAGAATATGAAGTAGCAATTGAGACGACTCTTGGAGCCGCAATGCAGCATATTGTAGTAAAAACCGAAGAAAATGGACGAGAAGCGATTTCATATTTAAAGCGTAATCAATATGGACGTGCAACTTTTTTACCGCTTTCTGTTATTAAAGGGAAAAATGTTACGCCGGAAGCACTATACGGAGCGAAACAGCATCCAGCATTTCTTGGTATTGCTGCTAATCTTATTCAATATGACAAACGTTATGAAACCATTATCCAAAGCCTGCTCGGTACAGTGTTCGTTACGAGAGATTTAAAGGGTGCGAATGAGTTAGCACGATTGCTAAAGTATAGGTATCGAATTGTGACATTAGAAGGCGATATCGTAAATCCTGGTGGGGCTATGACCGGTGGAGCAGTAAAACAGGCAAAAACATCTCTCTTAAGTCGTCAACGTGAAATAGAGACGGTGACTGCTAAATTGGCGGAGATGGAGGAGAAGACGAACAGTCTAGAAGAACGTGTTCGGAACTTAAAGCAACGCATTCATGATGAAGAAAACCAAGTAATTCGGTATCGAAATGATTGGGATGCAATGCTCATGCAAGATCAAGAACGCACAAAGAAGCTCACACAAGTAGAGGCCGAAGAAAACCGTGTGAATGACCGGTTAGCTATGTATGATCTTGAAATAGAAGGAATTGTGCAAGACCAATCGAAAAGAGAAGAGCGTATAGAGGAATTAGAAGAAAAGCTACAGCTTCTTTCGCAAACGCTTATTAAGTATGATGAAGAAATTGGCGCTCTATCAAAGAAAAAGAATGAGCAGACTTCTTCAAAGGAAAAATTACAAGATGAAATTACAGAATTGAAAGTAGCAGTAGCAAAGCATCAACAACGGCAAAGTAATCAACAAGAAAAGGTAACGCGTTTAGAAAACGATTATCATAGTGCGCAACAACAAATTATACAAACGAAAGAAGATTTAACGTTTTTAAAGCAAGAAATGACTTCAAATTCTAGCGGCGAAGAGCAGCTTTCTGCTATGATTCAGATGAAGGATACTGAGCGTAATCGGTCGACTGAATTAATACGTTTACGGCGCGAACAACGATTTACACTGCAAGAAACCTATGAGAAGCTTGAGCAAGAGGTTAAGGAAGCAAAGCGCCAGCAAAAATACTTAATACAACTCGTAAAAGAGCAAGAGATACAAGTGAACCGATTAGATGTAGAGCTCGACAATCGTTTGCAGCAGCTACGGGAGGCTTATTCTATTTCTTTTGAAGCAGCGAAGGATAAATATCCGATGGAAATGCCAGTAGAAGATGCCAAAAGGCAAGTGAAATTAACAAAAGCTAGCATCGATGAGCTTGGAACGGTAAACTTAGGTGCAATCGATGAATACGATCGAATCTCACAGCGTTACACATTTCTATTAGAGCAGCAAGGCGATTTAGTCGAGGCGAAGGAAACGTTGTATCAAATAATCGGTGAAATGGATGAAGAAATGAAGAAACGATTTTCTCATACTTTTACTGCCATTAAATCTGAGTTTCAAGAAACCTTCCGAGAACTTTTTGGTGGGGGACGTGCAGATCTTGTGATGACAGATGGTGCCGATTTACTTGCTACAGGTATTGATATTGTGGCACAGCCTCCAGGAAAGAAGCTTCAAAATTTAGGGTTACTTTCTGGCGGGGAACGTGCGCTAACAGCCATTGCCTTACTGTTTGCCATTTTACGAGTTCGTCCGGTGCCATTTTGCATTTTGGATGAAGCAGAGGCTGCACTTGACGAAGCAAATGTGTTACGATTTGCACAGTATTTAAAGAATTTTACCGCAAATACTCAGTTTATTGTAATTACTCACCGCAAAGGAACGATGGAAGAATGCGATGTTCTCTACGGTGTTACTATGCAAGAATCGGGCGTATCGAAACTCGTTTCGGTTAGACTCGATGAAAAAGAAAATGTTCTTACGGAATAGAAAGGATCGATGAATATGAGCTTTTTTAACAAACTGAAAGAGAAACTTTCACAACAGGCCAGCTCCGTAACAGAAAAATTTAAGCAAGGCATGGAAAAAACGAGAGATTCTTTTGCAGGAAAAGTGAATGATCTGGTTTATCGCTACCGTAAAATCGACGAAGACTTCTTTGAAGAGTTAGAGGAAATTTTAATTGGTGCTGACGTTGGGGTTTCGACTGTAATGGAGCTAATTGATGAGTTAAAAGAAGAAGTGAAACGTCGCAATATTCAAGACCCGCGTGATATGCAAAGTGTTATCTCCGAAAAGCTAGTTGAAATATATGAAGGTGGATCATTCCAGAATAAATTAAATATACAACAAGGGTTGACGGTTATTTTATTTGTAGGTGTAAATGGTGTAGGAAAAACAACGACGATTGGAAAGCTTGCCCATAAGTTAAAGCAGGAAGGTAAGTCTGTTTTATTAGCAGCTGGCGATACGTTCCGTGCAGGAGCAATTGAACAGTTAGAAGTATGGGGAGAACGTGTTGGCGCGGAGGTCGTTAAACATACAGCTGGCTCAGATCCGGCAGCTGTCATGTTTGATGCGATTCAAGCTGCAAAAGCCCGTAAAGTGGATGTATTGCTCTGTGATACCGCAGGTCGCTTACAAAATAAAGTAAATTTAATGAAGGAATTAGAAAAAGTGAAGCGCGTCATTGAACGTGAAGTACCATCTGCACCTCATGAAGTACTGCTCGTTATGGATGCAACGACAGGTCAGAATGGGTTAAGTCAGGCCAAAACGTTCCGCGAGGCGACGGATGTAACGGGAATCGTTCTAACAAAGCTTGATGGAACAGCTAAAGGTGGCATCGTATTGGCGATTCGTAACGAAATAGATGTACCGGTTAAGCTTGTTGGCTTAGGTGAGAAGATGGATGATTTACAAGAATTTGATCCGCAGCAATATGTGTATGGATTGTTTGCCGATTTAATTGAAGCTGAATAAAAAACAATCCTATTTGATCGAAGATTACCCTTTGCTAAGCGCGTTATTTAGTAGCTAGAAAAGGGAAAATACTTGACAGTGTAAATGAGATTTTGTACACTTGTTTTTGTAAAGGTAATTTACTTAACAAAGGATGATGAAGCATGCTCGAAAAAACAACGAGAATTAACTATTTATTTGATTTTTATCAATCGTTGTTAACCCCGAAGCAAAGAAGCTACATGTCTCTTTACTATTTAGATGATTACTCACTTGGCGAGATTGCAGAAGAGTTTGATGTAAGCCGTCAAGCTGTATATGATAATATTAAGCGTACGGAGGCAATGCTAGAAGAATACGAAGAAAAACTCGTATTGTTTCAAAAGTTTCAAGCGCGGCAACATCTTATCGAACAGCTGAAATCATTCATTAGCGAGGGCAACCAGACAAATGAAGAAGCATTACAAATTGTTGAGGCTATTGAAAAATTAGAATAGGAGGGCGGCATTATGGCATTTGAAGGATTGGCCGACCGACTTCAACAGACATTGCACAAAATTCGCGGCAAAGGGAAAGTATCTGAAGCCGACGTAAAAGAAATGATGCGTGAAGTTCGTCTAGCCCTTTTAGAAGCAGACGTTAATTTTAAAGTGGTAAAAAACTTTATCAAACAAGTTTCCGAGCGTGCTGTTGGGCAAGAGGTAATGAAAAGCTTAACACCTGGGCAACAGGTTATTAAGGTTGTTCAAGAAGAGCTTACAGAACTTATGGGCGGGGAGCAGAGTAAAATTGCGGTTTCCAGTCGTCCTCCAACTGTCATTATGATGGTGGGGCTGCAAGGTGCAGGGAAAACAACGACAACTGGCAAGCTTGCAAACTTACTTCGTAAAAAGCATAATCGTAGCCCGCTTCTAGTGGCAGCTGACATTTACCGACCAGCAGCTATCAAGCAGTTAGAAACACTTGGAAAACAACTGGATATGCCTGTATTTTCCTTAGGCGATAAAGTTAGCCCAGTTGAAATTGCAAAGCAAGCGATTGAAAAAGCAAAGCAAGATCATAATGATTACGTTCTCATTGATACAGCTGGTCGCTTGCACATTGATGAAGAACTTATGAACGAATTGCAGCAAGTGAAAGAAGTAGCGAATCCAGACGAAATTTTCCTTGTAGTTGATTCCATGACTGGTCAAGATGCAGTCAATGTAGCACAGAGCTTCCATGAACAGTTAGGGTTAACAGGCGTTGTTCTAACGAAACTCGACGGTGATACACGCGGCGGGGCGGCTCTGTCTATTAAAGCTGTTACAAATACACCAATTAAATTCGTTGGACTAGGTGAAAAGCTAGATGCATTAGAGGCCTTTCATCCCGAACGTATGGCTTCTCGTATTTTAGGGATGGGTGATGTGCTTACCTTGATTGAAAAAGCACAATTCGCTGTTGATCAGGATAAAGCGAAAGAACTTGAACAAAAAATGCGGTCGCAATCGTTTACATTCGATGATTTTCTCGAGCAGCTTGGACAAGTGCGTCAGCTTGGACCACTTGATGAAATTTTAAATATGATTCCAGGTGCCAACAAGATGAAGGGCTTGAAGAATGTTCAAGTCGATGATAAGCAAATTGGACACGTAGAGGCTATTATTCGTTCCATGACGAAGAAAGAACGGGAGCAGCCTGAACTAATGAATGCGAGTCGCAAAAAAAGAATTTCAAAAGGAAGTGGGACTTCTATCCAAGAAGTAAACCGCTTGTTAAAGCAATTTGAAGATATGAAAAAAATGATGAAATCGATGACAAGCATGCAAAAAGGTAAGAAAAAAGGTATGCCTAAATTCCCTTTTATGTAATATAGTTACAGTATTTTTATAAATTCTAAGAAAATTTTGCTCTGTTAAGAATTTATACTTTACAAAGGAACAACATATTTGATAATATAATTATCTGTGTGAAACAATTTCGGAGGTGCTTTATAAATGGCAGTTAAAATTCGTTTAAAACGTATGGGAGCAACAAAGTCTCCTTTCTATCGTGTAGTAGTAGCAGATTCTCGTTCTCCTCGTGATGGACGCTTCATTGAAGAAATCGGATACTATAATCCAGTTGCACAACCTGCAGAAGTGAAAATCAACGAAGAACGCGCATTACAATGGTTACAAAATGGTGCAAAACCATCTGATACAGTTCGTAACCTTTTCTCAAATCAAGGAATTCTTGAAAAATTTCATTTGTCTAAGCTAAATAAATAATTGGGGCTCTCCCAATGATGATGGATTGATCCAAATGATTGTAAGATCATTTGGAAGTGATTCAGAAGATGTTGGAGAAGTCATTGGAAAATATGGACGAATCGCAAACATGATTCGGACTATGTTACGTCAGCAGGACTTCAACAAAATATGAAAGCTACAATAGAAATTTTATCTAAAAAGGGTGAGGGAGTATTCCTCTCCCTTTTTTCATAAGATAGTAAATAAAGTCAAGCCATAAACCATAACAGGAGTGAATAACGATGGCAAAGTGGTTGAATGTTGGGAAAATTGTTAATACACATGGTATCAAAGGAGAATTGCGTGTTATTTCCAGTACGGATTTTCGTGAGGAACGTTATAAAGTTGGAAATAAGCTTTCTATTTGGAAAGAGGGCAGTAAGGAACCAATACATGTTACAGTATCTTCTCACAGAGTTCATAAATCATTTGATCTACTTACATTTGCGGGCTATGAAGATGTAAATGATGTTGAACAATTTAAAGGTGCCATATTAAAGGTATCAGATGAGAACCTTATAGGACTCGAAGAAGGAGAATACTATTACCATCAAATTATTGGGTGCCGCGTTGTAACTGAGGACGAAGAAGAAATCGGTACGATTACTGAAATTCTTTCACCCGGTGCTAATGACGTTTGGGTTGTAAAACGAAAGAATGGAAAAGAATCATATATACCTTATATTGATCAAGTTGTATTACAAGTGAATCCAAAGGAAAAAATTGTGATAATTGCATTAATGGAAGGGTTATTAGAATGAAAATAGATATATTAACCTTGTTTCCTGAAATGTTCACCGGGGTATTTGGTTCCTCTATTTTAAAAAAAGCCCAAGAGAAGCGAGCTGTTTCGCTTAACGTAATTAATTTTCGTGACTATTCTTCGGATAAACATCATAATGTTGACGATTATCCATATGGCGGAGGAGCGGGAATGGTGCTTGCCCCTCAGCCAATTTTTGATGCGGTCGAGCATCTATCATTGTCTTCTAAGAAGCCCCGCGTTATTTTAATGTGTCCACAGGGAGAACGGTTCTCACAGAGCAAGGCGGAAGAGCTAGCGCAAGAAGAACATTTGATTTTCATATGTGGTCATTATGAGGGATATGATGAGCGCATTCGAACGAATCTTGTTACAGATGAAATATCAATTGGTGATTATGTATTAACAGGCGGTGAGCTAGCAGCGATGACAGTTACCGATAGCGTTGTCAGGTTATTGCCTGAAGTACTTGGTAATGAACAGTCTTGTGCAGAAGATTCATTCAGTACAGGATTGCTTGAACATCCTCATTACACACGTCCAGCAGAGTTCCGAGGTATGAGCGTACCTGATATACTTTTATCAGGAAATCATCAAAAAATCGAACAATGGCGCCACAAAGAATCTCTACGAAGAACCTATAATCGCAGACCAGATTTGATAGAAAAACGTGAACTTTCACAGGTAGAAAAAGAATGGATTCAAGAGTTTAAACAAGACAAGTAAAAAGCCTTAACAGTTTTAAAAAATCTTAGTTTTATGCTATTGCAACCAATACTATTGTATGCTATGATATCACTTGTGACTTATATAAGTCTAACCACGATGTTCCGCTGCAATTGCAAAAAAGGCTTGTAAGAGCATCCGTTTGGAAGGAGAAAACATATATGCAAAATGTAATTAATGAAATTACAAAGGATCAATTAAGAACGGATTTACCATCTTTCCGTCCTGGTGACACAGTACGTGTACATGCTAAAGTAGTAGAAGGTACTCGTGAAAGAATTCAAATCTTCGAAGGCGTTGTTATTAAGCGTCGCGGAGGCGGAATTAGTGAAACATTCATCGTTCGTAAAGTATCTTACGGCGTTGGAGTTGAACGTACATTCCCAGTTCATACACCACGTATTGCAAAGTTAGAAGTACTACGTCGTGGTAAAGTACGTCGTGCTAAGTTGTACTACTTGCGTGAGCTTCGCGGTAAAAAAGCTCGTATTAAAGAAATTAGATAATGAACATGTGGGAGCTTGTGATAGCAAGCTCCCTTTTTCCAATAATAGCAAGTAGCGGAGGTTCGTTCATGGCGAAAGGAAAAAACCAAACGTGGGAATGGATGAAAGCATTTGTTGTAGCAATCGCATTAGCGGCTATCATCCGCTTTTTTTTCTTTGCTCCTATTTTAGTAGATGGCGTATCGATGATGCCGACATTACATGACCATGATCGCATGATTGTAAATAAAATCAGTTACAAAATTAGTGAGCCAAAGCGCTTTGATATTATTGTATTTAAAGCAACCGTGGACAAAGATTATATCAAACGTATTATTGGTTTACCGGGTGACACAATCGAATTTAAAGATGATGTTCTATATGTGAACGGGAAACGATATGAAGAACCTTATCTTGATGCATATAAAAAGCAAGTTAAAGACGGACCACTTACGTATGATTTTAAATTAGAGGACATTACCGGGCAGAAAACAGTGCCACAAGGGCAGATTTTTGTTATGGGGGATAATCGTAGGCTTAGTAAAGATAGTCGTACGATTGGAACAGTAGCAATTGATCAAGTAATCGGGAAAACAAATATTGTATATTGGCCGTTTTCAGATGCCCGTATGATTCCGCATCCTTAAGGAGGATGATTGTTTGACTATACAATGGTTTCCAGGCCATATGGCGAAAGCAAGACGACAAATAACCGAGAAACTGAAGCTTATTGATCTTGTCATTGAACTTGTTGATGCACGCTTGCCTTCATCTTCACGCAATCCGATGATGGATGAAATTGTTGCAAATAAGCCGCGTCTCATTGTTATGACAAAAGCAGATTTAGCTGATGAACGAATGACTAATAAATGGATTAAACATTTTCAAAGCAGTGGCTATAAAGCAATTGCTTTAAATGTACAAGCTGGCCAGGGAATGAAGGAAATAACAGCGGCATCAAAGGAACTTGTAAAAGAAAAAACGGATAAACTAATTGCCAAGGGTGTAAAGCCTCGGGCCATCCGCGCTTTAATTGTTGGTATCCCTAACGTAGGGAAATCAACCTTAATCAATAAACTTGCCAAAAAGAATATTGCAAAGACGGGAGATCGTCCAGGTGTTACGACTGCACAGCAATGGATTAAAGTGGGCAAGGAGTTAGAGCTGCTAGATACTCCAGGTGTATTATGGCCGAAATTTGAGGATGAGCAAGTTGGTTATCGCTTAGCAACGACTGGTGCTATTAAAGACTCTATTTTGAATTTACAAGATATAGCAGTGTATGCTCTTCGTTTTTTGTCTGCGCATTACCCTGATAATTTAATGGGACGCTATCAATTATCTGATATACCAGATGAAATTGTTGAACTTTTTGATGCAATTGGGAAGAATAGAGGCTGCATCATGAGCGGCGGGATTATCGATTATGATAAAACAGCGGAGCTAGTTCTGCGAGAACTTCGTGCAGGAAAGCTAGGTCGTCTTACACTAGAAGAACCAGAAATAATAGCATAAAGGTGCGCAGAGGCGTGCCTTTCTTTTTGTATGGAAACATGTAGGAGGAATTTTATGGGGAAAACGATTCGTGAAATCGGGCTGCTTCTAGATACAATCACTTCAGAAATGGATGAACGTTTTTTAGAAGTATTGCAAGATGAACGTAAAGGTGTGCAAAGTCTCGTTACGCGGTGGCGTAAAAAAAGAAAACATGAAATGGTTCAGCGAGAACATTTTTTCCAGATGACACAATTCGAAACTGCACTTCGTGCGCAAGGTGTGAAGTGGATTGCAGGGATTGATGAAGTAGGAAGAGGCCCTTTGGCTGGTCCTGTTGTTGCTGCTGCTGTTATTTTGCCAGAGTCTTTTTTTCTTCCTGGTTTAAATGATTCGAAACAATTAAGCGAGGCGCGGCGAGAACAGTTTTTCGAATCTATACAAGACGAAGCAATTGCAATTGGAATTGGCATTGTGTCTTCAGAAATTATAGATGAAATCAATATCTACCAAGCTACCAAGAAAGCTATGCTGCTAGCGATTTCTCAGTTGTCCGTTACAGCGGAACATTTGTTAATTGATGCTATGAAATTACCAATCGATACGATGCAAACATCCATTATTAAGGGGGATGCTAAAAGCATTTCGATTGCTGCGGCTTCGGTTGTCGCGAAAGTAACACGAGATCGTATGATGAAGCAATTAGGAGAACAATATCCGGGGTATGGATTTGAAAGAAATATGGGGTATGGAACAAAAGAGCATCTAGAAGCACTACAAATATATGGTGTGTTACCATTTCACCGTAAATCATTTGCACCGATTAAAGACATGTAAGGAACTGCCTATGCAGTTTCTTTTTTTTTTGAAAAATAGAAGGAATTTGGATTAATAGAGAAGAATTAGTATATATTGTAAAAAACATACCGACTGGTTAGTTAACAAGGAGGACCGTATATGAATTTTTCTTACAGTGAAAAGGTACGACACTTACTCACACAGCTAGAAGATTTTATGGAAGCAGTTGTGTATCCAAATGAAAGTGTTTATGAACAGCAGCTTCTGAAAGATCGCTGGTGTATTCCGCCTATCATGGAAGAGATGAAACAAAAAGCGAAAGAAGCGGGTCTTTGGAATTTATTCTTACCGGATCAATACGGGGCTGGTTTGGCAAATGTAGAATATGCACCGCTTTGTGAGGTGATGGGACGTTCCTTTATAGCGCCAGAGGTATTTAACTGTGCTGCTCCGGATACGGGGAATATGGAGGTATTGGCTCGTTATGGAACAGAGGAACAAAAGGAAAGATGGCTGAAACCTCTGTTAAACGGCGATATTCGTTCTTGTTTTGCTATGACGGAGCCTGAAGTTGCGTCCTCGGATGCAACAAACATTCAATCTTCCATTACGCGGGTAGGCGATACATATGTCATTAACGGAAGAAAGTGGTGGACATCTGGTGCGGGGGATCCGCGTTGTACAATTGCTATTTTCATGGGAAAGTCAGATGAATCTGCGCCACGTCATGTGCAACAGTCGATGATTCTTGTTCCGATGGATACGAAAGGGGTGAAGATACTTCGGACATTGCCAGTATTCGGATATGATCATGCTCCGCACGGTCATGCAGAGGTGTTATTTGAAAATGTTGTTGTCCCTGCTTCAAATATGATTTGGGAAGAAGGGAAGGGTTTTGCGATTGCGCAAGGAAGGTTAGGACCTGGTCGAATCCACCATTGTATGCGGTTACTCGGTGCGGCAGAACGGGCGCTTGAAATTATGTGTCGGCGTTCCTTAAGTAGGGTTGCCTTTGGAAAGACAATTTCCGAGCAAGGAGTCGTGCAGGACTGGATTGCAACAGCACGCATTGAAATTGAACAAGCACGCCTTCTTACGTTAAAAGCTGCCTATATGATGGATACTGCGGGAAATAAAGTAGCGAAAAAAGAAATTGCTATGATCAAAGCTGTTGCACCAAATGTCGCATTGCGCGTACTTGATCGAGCCATTCAAACGTTGGGCGGAGCAGGTGTGAGCGATGATTTTCCGTTAGCAGCACACTGGGCTAATGCAAGAACACTTCGCTTAGCCGATGGACCAGATGAAGTACACAAAGCGGCCATTGCCAAGCTGGAATTAAAGCCCTATCAAGCGGAACGTTCCGCAATGAAAATGGTATAAGAAGGTATCAGGAGAAGGTGAGAATGTGAAAGAGAAAATCATACAAGCAAGCATTGAACTATTTGAAAAACAAGGATTTGCAGAAACATCTATTCAACATATTGTTGATACCGTTGGGGTGACAAAAGGCGCTTTTTATTACCATTTTGTAAGTAAAGAGGAGCTGCTTGTTGCCATTCATCACCGCTTTATCGATTTCATTTTACGTCAGCAGAATCAAATCATGAAGAGGATAGATACATCTTTTCGTGAGAAGCTACATCAAATTATCACAATGCTCATACAAAATATTGAGCAGAATGGAAAAAATGCACGCGTGTTTTTTCGGGAATTACAAAATTTAAAAGATAGCAATTTAGAAGAATTACTTGAAAAGCGAGATCAGTTTCGACGTGGATTGGAAGATGTAATACAGAGAGGAATCGAAATCGGGGAGTTTAAACAGGAATTAAATCCAAGCATGATTGCACTCGGCATTTTAGGAATGTGTAATTGGAGTTACATGTGGTTTAATCCAAGTGGTCCTATAAAAGCTGAAGCGTTTGCAAATATATGTATGGATATGGTTTTAAATGGAATTGAAAAAAAGGAGGGATGAGGATGCTAGATACTATTCCGGTTCGAAAGGGAGAAGAATTGCCAATCGCACAATTGGAACAGTTTCTAAAACGAAATTTGCAGGATATTCCAGATGAGCATTTGCTTGTACAGCAATTTCCTAGCGGTGCTTCCAATTTAACGTATGAACTGAAAATTGGTACGTGGGAGGCTGTACTTCGTCGCCCTCCATTAGGAAAAGTACCTCCAAAGGCTCATGATATGCAGCGTGAATCGATGCTCCTTGGTCTATTACATGATGTATTTCCCTTAGCTCCAAAGCCGTATTTGTTTCATGAGGGTACAGAGATTCTTGGATGTCCTTTTTTTATCATGGAACGTCGCCGTGGCATTGTGCTAGACACTGCGTTTCCGGATGAAATTAAGCCTACGAAGCAGTTGTGTCATGAGATTTCGGAATCAATTGTTGATACACTTGTGTCTCTTCATGATGTGCAGTATGAACAAACGCCGCTTGCGAAAATTGGGTATCCAGATGGATTCATGGAAAGACAAGTAAGAGGCTGGATTCAAAGATATGAGAAAGCGAAAACAGATACATTTTCTGAAGTCGAGCATATTACGAAATGGCTTACGACAAATATTCCACAGTCACCAAAGCCTTCTATTATCCATTATGATTTTAAATGTAACAATATGTTGTTTGCCAATGATGATGTGACGAAGGTTGTTGGCTTGTTCGACTGGGAAATGTCTACGATTGGAGATCCCTTAGCAGATGTTGGGGCAGCCATGAGCTACTGGGTGCAAGCAGAGGATCCGAACTTTTTGCAATACGGATTAGGTCGACCTCCTATTACGGTACAAGATGGTTTTATGACGAGAGATGAATTTGTGGAAGCCTATGCAAAAAAAAGCGGGCGTGATGTATCCAACATCCATTTTTATATTACCTTTGCATATTTTAAATTGGCTGTGATTATTCAACAGATTTTTTATCGATATAAACAGGGACAAACGAAAGATCCTCGGTTTGCAAAGATGGATCAGTTTGTACGAGGACTCCTATTGCATGCAGGGGAGCAGTCTCAGAAATATAGGGGGTAAGGGAAGTGGGGAAACTTCATGTCGTTATGACAAAGGAAGAAATTCGTAGCAACGAACTAGAGGGGAATATAGCGGTTGTACTTGACGTATTAATTGCGACATCGATGATTACAGTCGCCTTGCAGTACGGTGCAAGGGCAGTCATTCCCGTTCGCTCGAAGGAAGAGGCACTGGTAAGAAAACAGCAAGATAAACGTGATTGTATTGTAGTAGGAGAGCATCAAGGCCGTTCTATTGAGAATTTTCTGCTTCCGTATCCGAGTGAATTAAAAGGTATATTGCAGGATAAGACGATGATTCTCTCCACTACGAACGGTACGGTTGCAATTTCGGGCGCATCGGTAGCAAAGGAAGTATATGTAGCTTCTCTCTTTAATGGTCACGCGGTAGCAAAAACGGTTCAGGCTGAACATGAAGACGAAACAATTGTCATCATCTGTTCTGGTTCTGGCGGCAATGTATCTCTTGAAGACTTTTACGGTGCGGGTTTTGTCATCCATCATCTCATGCAGCAAGGACAGTGGGATCTTACCGATTCCGCTAGGATTGCATACCTCTTTTATAAAGGAAATATAGATTGTGCAGAGCAGCTTCTCTTGTCTTCTAGGGTCGGTCGCTCACTTAGAAAAGCTGGCTATGAGAAAGAGATCTTGTATGTGGCAAAGCAAGGATTATATCCACTTGTCGCCAAACTGTACAAAGATGAGATTCGAATGGAGGAAAGCATATGCCACAAACTGTAATGGCTGGTGGTAGTTTTATTACAAGAGAAGCATCACATTCTTTTTATTCCATAGGATTTTCAAGAGGAATATAGATTAATTGAAATGACAGTAAAAAAGCAGGAAATCGTACCAAAGATTGCACAGATTGTAATCTTGCTTTACGGGGCCGAACTGCGGTACTTCGTGCGCAAAAAGCTGGGGGCACTCTCTAACACCTCTTTGCAAACGCTTACTTAAATGATACGTAAATAGAAGTAGAAATCTTTACCCGAAAAATATGTATGTGAAGGGGAGATATAGATGAAAGAGCTTCACTTTCCGCATTGGCCAAAAGGGTTGCCGAAAACGATTGCTATTCCTGAGCATAATCTTTTCGAAAATTTACGGGTGTCTGCTCAGAAAAATCCGAATAAAGCAGCAATCGTATACTATGATTCTGTGATTACCTACAAACAACTAGAGACCGAGGTTATAAAAGTATCTGGTTACTTCGAGCAGGTGTTAGGCGTGCATAAAGGAGATCGAGTTTTACTTTATATGCAAAACTCACCGCAGTTTGTCATCGCCTATTATGCGATTCTACGAATTCAGGCCATTGTGGTACCATTAAATCCAATGAATGTGCCTGAAGAACTTGCTTTTTTTGTAGAAGATAGCGAGGCATCTGTTGCAGTTGTTGGTCAAGAGTTAGTTTCAAACATTGTACCTTTCTTACAAACGACATCTTTACAACATATCATTGTAGCTACCTATTCCGACTATCTTCCTGAGAACACTCCTTATACTCTTTCTGAAATCATTACATCCCCAAGACAGACCATATCACAAGAACATATTATTCATTGGAATGAAGTCATCTGCACCACTTATAAACCTTCGTATTTGTCATTCGAGCCGGGTACGGTTGCGGTGCTGCCTTATACGTCAGGAACAACGGGAAATCCAAAAGGGTGCATTCATACACATGAAACAACGCTTGCAAATGTATTAGGCGCCGCTTACTGGACTCATTTGACAGATGATGCCGTTGTTTTAGCTACTTTGCCGTTTTTTCATGTGACAGGTATGCAACATGGGATGAATGCCCCGTTGTATGCGGGAGCAACCATCGTGATTGTAACGCGCTGGGATCGCGATATTGCAGCAAAACTCATAGAGACATATAAAGTTACTCATTGGATTAACATCAGTACAATGGTAGTGGATTTTTTACAGGTACCTAATCTTATATCCTATGATTTCTCTTCTTTATCTATTGTAGGAGGCGGAGGGGCACCACTTCCTAAGACAATAGGAGAAACATTGTTACAGGTGCTGGGAGTTTCCTATATCGAAGGGTATGGTTTGTCTGAAACGATGGCACAAACACATTTTAATCCTGTGCACAGACCGAAGCTACAATGTATGGGTGTACCTTCCTTTGGGGTAGATGCTCGCGTGTGGAATCCGAATACGCAGCAACTATTAGGTGTAGGCGAAGAGGGGGAAGTGATTGTAGCTGGACCTCAAGTGTGCAAGGGATATTGGAAGCGTCAAGAAGCAACGGAAGAAGCCTTTATTACCTTAAATGGAACGACCTACTTTCGAACGGGAGATATTGCAAAAGTGGATGAAGAAGGGTATTACTTCATTGTTGACAGGTTGAAACGAATGATTAATGTTTCTGGCTTTAAAGTATGGCCTACGGAAATCGAAGCTATTTTATATAAGCATCCATCCATTCTGCAAGCTTGTGTCATTGGAGTTCAGGATGAACGATCAGTGGAAGCAGTAAAGGCATTTGTCATTCGTAAACCAAACGAAACCATTACAGAAGAAGAAATCATTGCATGGTCGCGCAAGGTTATGGCCAATTATAAGATTCCTCGCACCGTTGCATTTGTAGAAGAGTTGCCGTTGTCTGGGACAGGAAAAATACTATGGCGTCTTCTGCAAGAACAGGAAAAGAAGAAAAAGGAGGAACTCGCATGATACAAACTGTCACGGGACCCATAACTACCAATCAGTTAGGGAAGACGTTGATGCATGAACATTTTGTATTTGGCTATGCAGGTTTTCAGGGAGATGTATCGTTAGGGGGTTTTCAAATTGAAGATGCGCTACAAGCGGGCATTGAAGTTGCAAAACGCGCCATGATGCAAGGTGTAGCTACGGTTGTGGATCCAACTCCTAATGATTGTGGCAGAAATCCTGTATTACTAAAGGAAATTTCTGAACGTACAGGATTACAAATCATTTGTACGACAGGGTATTACTATGAGGATGAGGGGGCACCTGGTTACTTTAAATTTAGGTCAGCTTTTGGAGATGCTGTGGAAGAAATTTATGAAATGTTTATGAGGGAGATCCAGATTGGAATTGGTGATACAGGGATTAAGGCAGGTGCTATTAAAGTAGCATCAAGTAAAGATGTAATTACAGACTATGAAAAGATGTTTTTTGTCGCAGCTGCAAGAGCACAGCGTGAAACGGGTGTTCCAATTATAACCCATACACAAGAAGGAACGATGGGACCCGAGCAGGCAGAACTTCTTTTAGAACATGGAGCAAATCAAAATCAAATTAGTATTGGGCATATGTGCGGAAGTACGGATCTTTCGTATCATATCCGAACATTAGAAACAGGCGTTTCCATTGCCTTAGACCGTTTTGGTTTACAAGGAGTAGCAGGAACGCCTACTGACCAATTAAGAACGGGAATTCTTCTAGCCCTCCTTGGACTAGGTTACGCAGATAAATTGATTTTGTCACAAGATACAGTGAATTATTGGTTAGGACGCCCACTTGTTTTCTCGGCAGAAGTTCAATCTGTTCTGGCTAATTATCATATAACAAATTTGTTTGATAACGTGGTTCCTGTTCTGTATGAAGCTGGTGTCCGTGCAAAACAGATTGATAGGCTCTTTATTGCTAATCCAGCGCGTCTATTTACGAAAGAAATGAGCAAACGTTCTAGTTCGGAAGGATTTGCAGGCTGAAATAGTAGAGAAGAGACACTACTAATGAAGAAATGGTTCGTTCATTATACCACTCATATCCAGACAGAAGTGCAAATTCCTTCCGTACAGGAAGCAGTATTCGTATAGGGGAGAAACGGTGAAAGTATATATTGTGAGAAAACATAGAGCCCGGGTAAGTGAGCAAGAACTCCTACAATATTGCCGGTCTCATCTCGCAGTCTATAAGGTTTCGAGAATCATAGAATTTTGCGATTCGTTACCGAAACGGACGTAGGGAAAAATATTACGAAGAGCCTTGCGTGAAATCAATTAATAAGGGGGAATAGGCATGGTACAAGTAAAACACATTTCAGTTATTGGCGCAGGAAGCATGGGACATCAAATTGCGATGCTTTGTGCGATAGGAGGATTTCAAACGGTGTTACAAGATATTCATGAGGGAGCACTTCAGAAGGCAGAGAAGACGCTGCATGAATTGATGGATAAATGGGTACGAAAACAGAAAATTTCAGAAGAAGAAAAGGATGCTGCATTTGCTAGATTATCGTTTTCTACAAACCTCGAAAAAACAGCATCCAAGGCAGATTTTATTATTGAGGCGGTAGTAGAGAAATTAGATGTGAAACGGGAGGTATTTGCAAAATTAGATATATTCGCACCGCCTCATGCGATTTTAGCGACAAATAGCTCTACGATTGTTAATTCACTTCTTGCATCCGCTACATCTCGTCTGGACAAGGTATGTAACATGCACTTTTTTTATCCGCCCCTTGTTATGGATTGTGTAGAGGTCGTAATGAGTGAGGAAACTTCAGAAGAAACGGCGCAAGTAGCAATGGATATTTGTAAAAAAATGAATCGAACTGGCATATTGCTTCGCAAAGAAATTTCTGGTTTTGTTGCAAATCGAATTTTGGGTGTATTAATGGATGAAGCCATGAATTTATATGAAGCAGGCATAGCGGATTTTCAAGATATTGATTTGATTTGCAAACGTGCGTTAAACCATCCCATTGGTCCCTTCGCTTTAATGGACTTATCGGGACTAGATGTGGCGTACTATGTACAAACCCAGCGCTATGCAGAAACAAGAGACCCAAGAGATAAACCGCGTGCGATTATTGCTGAAAAATTGAAAGAAGGTAAACTTGGACGAAAGTCAGGGGAAGGCTGGTACAACTATAAACGAGTAGAGGAAGTGAAATAATCATATATATATCGGTAGAAAAGCGTGAAAACTTTGCTATTGTTGCACACATATAAATGTAATGAACAACGCAGTCATGCATGAACTACAAATTGCCTAGACGATAAAGGGGGAAATGAGATGCGAGCTGCAGAAAAAAGCAAAGATGTGACGAACTTGTTTCAGTTAGCAGGGAGAGTAGCCATCGTAACAGGTGGTGGAAGAGGTTTAGGAGAACAACTTGCACGCGGTCTTGCTGAAAGCAAAGCAAATGTTGTTATCTGTTCACGGAAGTTGGAAGCGTGTGAAGAAACTGCGATGCAGCTCCAAGAATATGGCATACAAACGTTAGCTATTCCATGTGACATTACTAAACAAGAAGATGTGGATCATGTTGTGGAGAAAACGATGAGGCAATTTGGTCAAATTGATATTTTAATTAATAATTCGGGTATATCATGGGGGGCACCGGTGGAGGAGTATCCCATTGATCGATTCAATCAAGTGCTTCAGGTGAATGTTACAGGGTTATTTATGATTTCACAAGCTGTAGGGCGTGTTATGAAAAAACGAAAATACGGACGCGTTATTAACATTGCTTCTGTGGCGGGTCTGGTTGGACAGGATCCGCGTGTATTAGATGCAATTGGATATAGTGCAAGTAAAGGAGCTGTTGTGTCGCTCACGAGAGATCTAGCAGTTAAATGGGCACCACACGGCATTACGGTAAACGCGATTGCACCTGGATTTTTCCCTTCGAAAATGGCAACGAAGATTATTGATCGGGCAAAGGATACCATTATACAAGGTATTCCCATGGGAAGACTAGGGGGGGAGGATGATTTAAAGGGGGCGGCACTATTTTTCGCATCAGATGCTGCTAAATACGTAACGGGTCAAGTACTAGCTGTGGATGGCGGGGCTACTGCAATGTAACGAAAAATGAGGGGAGAATTCCCCCTCATTTTAATTATGTAAAAACGAGATCTAAATTAATTGTAAAATTTTGTATCAAATTATAATTTATACCATTTTAAACTAGACATTATACTTCATTTCCAATAAAATAAAGTAGAGTAAATTTATAACATGACCGCAAAGGAGGCTGGGAAAATGAATATTCATGAATATCAAGGAAAAGAACTGCTTAGAGAATACGGCGTTGCAGTCCCAAATGGCCAGGTTGCTTTTACGGTGGAAGAGGCCGTGGAAGCAGCGAAACAACTAGGATCTGAAGTAATTGTCGTGAAAGCGCAAATTCATGCAGGGGGACGCGGTAAAGCAGGCGGTGTGAAAATTGCGAAAACTATAGATGAGGTTCGTACATATGCAGAGCAATTGTTAGGAATGACGTTAATAACGCATCAAACAGATGCATCAGGAAAGAAAGTGAAGCGCTTACTTATTGAAGAAGGATGTAATATTCAAAAAGAATATTATGTCGGCTTTGTTTTGGATCGATCTACATCTCAAATTGTTTTAATGGCTTCTGAAGAAGGGGGTACAGAAATTGAAGAGGTGGCAGAACATACACCGGAAAAAATATTCAAAGAACTGATTGATCCTGCTGTCGGCCTTCAAGAATTTCAAGCTCGGCGCATTGCATATAATATTAATATACCAAATTCTCTTATAAATAAAGCTGTAAAATTTATGATAGGTTTATATACAGTTTTCGTAGAAAAAGATTGTATGATTGCAGAGATAAATCCGCTTGTTGTTACAGGAGACGGGAACGTGTTAGCGTTAGATGCTAAGTTGAATTTCGATTCCAATGCGTTATATCGCCATAAGGATATTGTAGCATATCGTGACTTGGATGAGGAGGATGCAAAGGAAATTGAGGCTTCGAAATTTGATTTAAGCTATATTTCACTTCATGGAAACATTGGTTGTATGGTGAACGGGGCAGGACTTGCGATGGCAACACTAGATATTATCAATCATTACGGCGGTAATCCAGCGAATTTTCTCGACGTAGGCGGCGGTGCTACAGCTGAAAAAGTAACGGAAGCCTTTAAAATTATCTTATCAGATGAAAAGGTAAAGGGGATTTTTGTTAACATCTTTGGAGGAATTATGAAATGTGATGTCATTGCAAAAGGAATTATTGAAGCGACAAAACAAGTTGGCCTTCAACTTCCGCTTGTTGTTCGGCTGGAAGGAACTAATGTTGAACTTGGAAAAAAATTATTAAATGAATCCGGATTAAATATTGCTGCGGCTGAATCGATGGCAGATGGGGCACAAAAAATTGTTGCACTAGTAAGTTAACAAAAAGAGGGGGGAAACAATGAGTATTTTCGTAAACAAAGATACAACCGTAATTGTCCAAGGCATAACGGGTTCGCAAGGTTTGTTTCATGCAACACAAATGATTGAATATGGAACGAAAATAGTAGGAGGCACTACGCCAGGAAAAGGCGGAACATTAATAGCGGATGTTCCTGTTTTTAATACTGTCAGCCAGGCGGTAAATGAGACGGGAGCTAGTGCCTCGGTTATTTATGTTCCACCAGCCTTTGCAGCAGATGCAATTATGGAAGCAGCTGACGCAAATTTAGATTTAGTTATTGCGATAACAGAAGGCATTCCTGTGCAAGACATGATCAAAGTAAAAAAATACTTGCAAGGCAAAAAAACACGATTATTAGGTCCAAATTGTCCAGGTATTATTACGCCAGAAGAATGTAAAATTGGCATAATGCCAGGCTATATTCATAAAAAAGGTCATATCGGTATTGTATCCCGTTCTGGTACATTAACATATGAAGCTGTCCATCAACTTTCAGAAGCTGGAATTGGTCAATCTACCGCAGTAGGTATTGGGGGAGATCCGGTAAATGGAACGAATTTTATTGATGTACTGCAAGCATTTAATGAAGATGATGAAACGCATGCTATTATCATGATTGGTGAAATAGGCGGAACAGCAGAAGAAGAAGCAGCTGAGTGGATACGCGCTAATATGAATAAACCTGTAGTAGGTTTTATTGGGGGTCAAACAGCCCCGCCTGGAAAGCGTATGGGTCATGCTGGAGCAATTGTTTCAGGAGGTAAAGGAACGGCATCTGAAAAGATGAAGGTTTTGACAGAATGCGGCATTGCGGTTGCGCAGACACCTTCCGTAATGGGAGAAACTCTTATTACAATTTTAAAGGAAAAAGGGTTACTAGAGACGTGTAAAGCTCCGTAATGTGAAAAGAAGGGTGTTCCTATTTGGACACCCTTTTATTTTAATAGAAGGGATTATTTTATGAAACGTAAACGACTTCTTCATATTCATACGTTATTAGCCGATAATTGGGGTTTGATTGCAAAACTGATTTCTCTAGATCCACAATTGGAGTGCATATATACGATCACTGCCTCAGAAATGGAGTCTCTTCTCAAGCTTTCACCTCAAAAAGCACAACGTATGTATCATTATCTTCATTCTACGTCAAGTATTTCAATTGAAAAAGAACTTCACGAACAAGAAATATTTTACATAACAATTTGGGATGAAGATTATCCCGTGTTGCTGAAAGAAATCACAGATCCTCCTTTTGTATTATACGGAAAGGGGAATGCTTTTCTGTTACATCATACGCATATGTTAGCTATTGTAGGAACAAGACGACCCTCAACAAATGGGATAAACAGCCTTCACTATATTCTTCGCGATCTTCTTCGTGAAGATTGGATTATTGTAAGTGGGTTAGCCTATGGAATTGATATAAATGCGCATATAACAACGCTGGAGCAAGGGCGAAGTACAATTGCAGTGTTAGGAGGAGGATTATCGCATATTTATCCACTAGCAAACTATAAAGCATTACAAAAATGGAATCAGAATCTATTACTCATATCTGAGTATCCCCCCTCATACGTACCTCAAAAATGGTATTTTCCGAAGAGAAACCGGATTATCAGTGGATTATCACAAGGTGTTTTAATTGTTGAGGCACAGGAGAGAAGTGGGTCACTGATTACGGCAGACTGTGCACTGGATCAAAATCGCGAAGTGTTTGCATTGCCCGGACCAATCCATCTGTCATCCACGGTTGGGAGTAACCGACTTATACAGCAAGGAGCGAAGCTTGTAGTGAATTCTGCGGATATTGTCGAAGAATTGACACGAAATTAGTCGATATTGAACATTTTTTAACTTTTATAAAAAGAATGGTTGACAAGTCCCTCCTCATCTATGTTATTTTATATTCATTCTTGATTTACAAAAAGAAGGCGAATCCATCATATTAATGAAGGCTTGAATTCACCTCTTAAGGAGGCACTAGAATGTCAGATTACCTCGTAATTGTAGAGTCGCCATCAAAGGCGAAAACAATAGAGAAATATTTAGGAAAAAAGTATAAAGTGATTGCGTCCATGGGACATGTTCGTGACCTGCCAAAAAGTCAGATGGGCATTGAAATAGAAAATAATTATGCGCCAAAATATATTACGATACGCGGAAAAGGTCCTGTATTAAGAGATTTAAAGCTAGCTGCAAAAAAAGCAAAGAAAGTATATCTTGCAGCTGACCCGGATCGCGAAGGAGAAGCCATTGCCTGGCATTTAGCTAATACTCTGCATGTTGATACGTCATCTGATTGTCGGGTGGTCTTTAATGAAATAACAAAAGATGCAATTAAGGAATCATTCAAGCATCCACGTGCGATAAATATGGATTTGGTTGATGCGCAGCAAGCTCGCAGAGTACTAGATCGTTTAGTAGGATATAATATGAGTCCCTTATTGTGGAAGAAAGTGAAAAAAGGGTTAAGTGCAGGACGTGTACAATCCGTTGCCGTTCGTCTTATTATGGAGCGTGAACGAGAAATCCAAGCTTTCGTACCAGAAGAATTTTGGACGATAAAAACGAAATTTGAAAAGGAAAATGAAGTATTTGAAGCTTCTTTTTACGGTATGAATGGTGAAAAGACAGAATTGCACAGTGAACAGGACGTACAAAATGTACTGAATAACTTGGATACAAAGCAATTTACAATAGAAACCGTATCGCGAAAGGAACGAAAGCGTAACGCAGCGCTGCCATTTACAACTTCTTCTTTGCAACAAGATGCGGCACGAAAATTAAATATGCGTGCGAAGAAGACAATGATGCTTGCACAGCAGCTATATGAAGGTATTGATTTAGGTAAGGAAGGAACAGTTGGGTTAATTACATATATGAGAACGGATTCAACTCGTATTTCCGAAACAGCACAAGCGGAGGCTCGTTCTTACATTACGGAAAGATTTGGAGAAGGCTATGTAAATGTTGAAAAGCGGAAAGAAGTGAAGAAGAACAATACCCAAGATGCTCATGAAGCGATTCGCCCTACTTCCACAATTCGCACACCAGAAGAATTAAAGGCCGTGTTAAGTCGTGACCAGTTACGATTATATAAATTAATTTGGGAGCGTTTTATTGCTAGCCAGATGGCATCTGCTATAATGGATACGGTAACGGTTACGCTAACACATAATAATGTACAGTTTCGTGCAAACGGATCGGTAGTGAAATTTCCAGGTTTTATGAAAGTATATGTGGAATCAAGTGATGATGAAAGAGAAGAAAAGGATCGGTTACTTCCTCCTCTTGAAGTAGGGGAGAACGTAGATGCTGTAGATATTGAACCGAAACAGCATTTTACACAGCCGCCTCCGCGCTATACAGAAGCCAGATTGGTTAAAACGTTGGAGGAACTAGGTATTGGTCGACCATCAACTTACGTTCCCACACTTGAGACCATTCAACGACGAGGGTATGTGGGATTAGATAATAAGAGATTTGTTCCGACAGAGCTTGGTGGGATTGTCATTGAGCTTATTCTAGAGTTTTTCCCAGAAGTGATTAATATTGAATTTACGGCTAATATGGAACATAGCTTAGATGAAATCGAGGATGGGAAAGCTAACTGGGTTCAAGTTATTGATGAATTTTATAAAAGCTTTGAACAGCATTTAGTTATAGCAGAAAAAGAGATGCGAGAAGTCGAAATAAAAGATGAGCCTGCAGGGGAAGATTGCGATATTTGCGGAAGCCCTATGGTATTTAAAATGGGACGTTATGGGAAGTTCATGGCATGTTCGAATTTTCCTGATTGTCGTAATACGAAACCGATTGTGAAAGAAATTGGAGTTACTTGTCATAAATGTGGGAAAGGGCAAATTATTGAACGTCGCAGCAACAAGAAAAAACGTATTTTCTACGGTTGTAGCGAGTATCCAACCTGTGATTTTGTATCGTGGGATAAGCCGCTTCCGCGTACCTGTCCAAAATGTGATGGAATGCTCGTGGAGAAAAAACTGAAAAAAGGTGTTCAAGTACAATGCGTTTCATGTGATTACGAAGAAGTACAACAAATGTGAGCAGGTCTTGCTCACATTTTTTTCGGACATATTAGAAGAAGGGTGATCGATAGTTATGGAACAAGTAGTCAATGTAATAGGGGCTGGACTAGCAGGGAGTGAGGCGGCCTATCAAATTGCAAAGCGTGGTGTTCAAGTTAATTTATATGAAATGAGACCAGTAAAACAAACGCCAGCTCATCATACAGACAAATTTGCAGAGCTTGTTTGTAGTAATTCTCTTCGTGCGAATTCATTAACAAATGCAGTTGGGGTTATCAAGGAAGAAATGCGTCGTTTAGATTCAGTTATTATCCGTGCTGCAGATGAATGCGCTGTGCCTGCAGGTGGTGCGCTTGCAGTAGATCGTCACGAATTTGCAGGAAAGGTAACGGAATACGTAAAAAATCATCCGAATATAACGGTAATTAATGAAGAAATTACAGAAATTCCGAAAGGACCAACGGTGATCGCTACAGGTCCATTAACTTCTCAGGCACTTTCTGAACAATTAAAAGCACTTACAGGGGAAGACTATTTTTATTTCTACGATGCAGCAGCTCCAATATTGGAGAAAGAAAGTATTGATATGAATAAAGTATATTTAAAATCAAGATATGATAAAGGGGAAGCAGCTTACTTAAATTGTCCTATGACGGAAGAAGAGTTTGATCGCTTCTACGACGCACTTGTAACAGCTGAAGTTGCTGTTTTGAAAGAGTTTGAAAAGGAAGTTTATTTTGAAGGCTGTATGCCCGTTGAAGTCATGGCTAAGCGCGGAAAACAAACACTTTTATTTGGTCCTATGAAACCGGTTGGATTAGAAGATCCTAGCACGGGTAAAACGCCGTTTGCAGTCGTTCAACTGCGACAAGATGATGCAGCAGGGACACTTTATAATATTGTAGGATTCCAAACGCATATGAAATGGGGAGCACAAAAAGAAGTGTTCGGCCTTATTCCTGGATTGGAGCAAGCAGAAATCGTACGCTATGGTGTGATGCATCGTAATACATTTTTGAATTCTCCAAAGCTACTTCGTCCAACATACCAATTTAAAGAGAGGGACGATTTATTTTTTGCGGGTCAAATGACAGGGGTAGAAGGATATGTAGAATCTGCTGCATCGGGCTTGCTAGCAGGAATTAACGCTGCTAGACTTGTGCTAGGAGAGGATCCGGTCGTTATTCCTCCAGTAACAGCGATTGGAAGTATGGCACACTATATCACGAATACAAATGTAAAGCATTTTCAGCCGATGAATGCAAACTTTGGTTTATTCCCTCCGTTGGAAATAAAGGTGAAGAAGAAATTAGAACGGTATGAAGCTTATAGCAATCGTGCTTTAGAAAC
The DNA here is from genome assembly GCF_056992975.1 of Ectobacillus sp. Classification (NCBI taxonomy): domain Bacteria; kingdom Bacillati; phylum Bacillota; class Bacilli; order Caryophanales; family Bacillaceae; genus Ectobacillus; species Ectobacillus sp. Next base: position 44,320 of record NZ_JBXKMX010000080.1, read on the forward strand.
AATTCAAAATTTTGTAAATATTTAGTCAAATTTCTTGCAAGAGCTACTAAACTGTGTTAACATTTAGTGGCTTTTGCTTTAGGTGGCGATATTATGGATAATAAAGAAAAGGTAAGTCAGTTCATTGAGTATTTGCAAATTGAACGTAATTATTCCATACACACGATTGTAAGTTACAGAAAAGACATTGAACAATTTGTTTCTTTCATGAATGTTCAGTGTATCTCATCCTTTGAAAATGTTTCCTACAGTGATGTTCGGTTGTATTTAACAGAATTACATGATGCAAAGCTAGCACGAAAATCTGTTTCAAGGAAAATTTCATGTTTGCGTAGTATGTATCGTTTCTTTATGAGAGAAAATTATTGTACTGAAAATCCTTTTGTTCTTGCCGCGCTTCCTAAAAAAGAATTATCTATTCCACACTTTTTATACGAAGAAGAGCTAGCAACGCTTTTTGAAGTAGCAGATATTCAAACACCGTTAGGACAGCGAAATCAAGCGATTTTGGAGCTTCTTTACGCCACGGGAATTCGGGTAAGCGAGTGTTGTCATTTATCTTTACAGGATATTGATTTTCATACGGAAACGATTCTTGTTACAGGAAAAGGAAACAAACAACGATTTGTTCCATTCGGGAGCTATGCTGCGGAAATATTACACCTTTACATGCAGGATGGAAGAAAAAAGTTATTACGTAATCAAAAGGAAACAAATGTACTGTTTTTGAATAATAAAGGGCACGCTTTAACGGATAGAGGCGTTCGTTATATTTTAAATGACATGATTGGAAAAACTTCTATTAATCTACATATTAGTCCTCATATGCTTCGTCATACATTTGCTACTCATATGCTAAATGAAGGAGCCGATTTACGAACTGTTCAAGAATTGCTAGGACATGCGCATTTATCTACTACTCAAATTTATACGCATGTTTCGAAGGAAAGATTGCGGTCTGTATATATGGAACATCATCCAAGAGCGTAATGAATGCTAGAAAAAATAAATAATCATATAATGTATAGAGATTGGTTGAAAAACCAATCACTGCAAATAGATATTTGTTAATTTTTAGCAGTTTTGCATGTAGAGTGTATATGCATCAGTGTAATCATAATGATAAAGGAGTTTTTATGTATGGTAACCTTTCATGCTACTACGATCTTTGCAATCCATCATAATGGCAAGTGTGCAATGGCAGGTGATGGGCAAGTTACAATGGGGAATTCGGTTGTAATGAAGCATACAGCGCGCAAGGTTCGCCGTTTGTTTCGAGGTAAAATTTTAGCTGGTTTCGCTGGTTCTGTAGCAGATGCCTTTACTCTTTTTGAAATGTTTGAGGGAAAGCTTGAAGAATATAATGGTAATTTACAGCGAGCAGCCGTTGAAATGGCGAAGAAGTGGCGCGGTGATAAAATGCTTCGTCAACTTGAAGCCCTTCTTATAGTAATGGATGTGGATAGTATGCTTCTTATATCGGGTACAGGAGAAGTTATTGAACCAGATGATGGTATTTTAGCAATTGGTTCCGGAGGAAATTATGCTCTATCGGCTGGGCGCGCTCTTAAAAGGCATGCGGGAGATCATCTAACGGCTAGTGAGATAGCAAAGGCTAGTCTAGAAATTGCAAGTGAAATTTGTGTGTTTACAAACGGAAATATTATCGTTGAGGAATTGTAAAGGGAGGTATACAGTGATGCAGTTACATTATACGCCGCGTCAAATTGTAGAGAAGTTAGATCAATACATTATTGGACAAAAGGATGCAAAAAAGGCTGTTGCTGTCGCTCTTCGTAACCGTTACCGCCGCAGCTTACTTGATGAGAACATTCGTGATGAAATTTCACCCAAAAATATTTTGATGATCGGACCGACGGGTGTAGGAAAAACAGAAGTAGCCAGACGTCTAGCAAAACTTGTAGGTGCACCTTTTATTAAAGTGGAAGCGACGAAATTCACAGAGGTGGGCTATGTAGGTCGGGATGTAGAATCCATGGTACGTGATTTAACGGAAACATCTGTTCGAATTGTGAAAGAAGAAAAAGTAGGTAGTGTCCAAGGAAAAGCAGAGGAACAAGCAAATCAAAGAATTATTGACATTTTAGTTCCAACTTCAAAAAAACAGCAAAACTTTAAGAATCCGCTTGAAATGTTGTTTGGAGGGTATCAAAATACAGAATCGAAAAGCGATAGTCAACCAGAAGAACCGGTAAATGAACAACGCCGTACAGAAGTTGAGCGCAAGCTGGCAGCCGGTTTATTGGAGGATGAAATCATTACGATTGAAGTTGAGGAACAACAATCCTCTATGTTTGATATGCTTCAAGGAACAGGCATGGAACAGATGGGTATGAATTTTCAAGATGCGCTAGGAAGCTTTATGCCAAAGCGTAAGAAGAAAAGAAAACTTTCTGTGAAAGAAGCTAGAAAGGTATTGACAAATGAAGAGGCACAGCGCTTAATTGATATGGACGAAGTTGCACAAGAAGCTGTTTACCGTACAGAACAGCT